>JACCUV010000202.1 GCA_013698495.1 Chloroflexia bacterium | reverse complement strand
GCCGCCCAATTTGATGGTTTCGCCACGCGCCTGCGAGAAGCCGGCCTCAAGTTCGGCTATCACAACCACGATTTCGAGTTCACCACCACGTCCGCCGACGGCAAAACCGTGTTCGACCAGATGATCGAGGTCACGACGCCGGGTCTGGTGCACTTCGAGGTCGATGCCTACTGGGTAGCAGTCGGCGGCTACGATCCGGCGACAGTCATTGCGGACAACGCCGACCGCGTCGCCCTGATTCACCTCAAGGATGGCTTCACCACAGACCTCCACCAGGGCAAGGATGTCCCGTTCGGCGAGGGTGACCTCGATTGGGACGGCATCCTTGCGGCGTCACGTGCGGCGGGGGTCGAGTGGTACGTGACCGAGCAGGACACGCCGAATCCGGACGACCCGATCGGAGACATCGCGACCGCGTATCGCAATGCCGCGAAGATGGCGAAGTAGGGCTTACGAGTCGAGGTAGGCGAGCACGGCGTTGCCCATGGTGGCGATGCCGGCGCTCATCCCTTCCTCCTCGACATCGAATCGCGGGTGGTGGTGGCCCCAAACGATGCCGCGCTCTTCGTTGCGGGTCCCAACATTGAAGAAGCAACCGGGCCGTTCCAGCGAAAAGTACGAGAAATCCTCACCGCCCATGCTGATCGGCGACTCAATCACGTTGTCTTCGCCGACGCTCGCGATCGCGGCGTTGCGGACGAGGTCAGTCATTTCGGGATCGTTGACGATGCCCGGATATCCGCGGATGAAATCGACCACAACTTCGGCTCCGCCAGCCTTGCCGATTCCTGCGGCGATCTCGGTCAGCCGCTTCTCCAGATGCTCGCGCACGTCCTGATCGAGGGTGCGGACCGTGCCCCGCAACTCGGCGGTATCCGGAATCACGTTGAAGGCCTCACCGGCAATGAAAGCCGTGGTCGAGACCACCGCGGAATCGATCGGGTTGGTTTCGCGGGAGACCAATGTCTGGAACGCGAGCACGATTTGCGACCCGATCACGACCGGGTCGACGGCCTGGTGCGGCGATGCGGCATGACCACCCTTGCCCTTCACAGTGATCCTGAATCGATCGGACGAGGCAGAACCCGAACCGGATCGCATTCCGATTTTGCCCGCTTGAGTCTCGGAGGAGACGTGCAGGCCGAGCACGGCGTCGACGCGCGGATTCTCGAGGGCGCCATCTTCGATCATGCCGATCGCGCCACCGGGCGGAACTTCCTCGGCTGGTTGAAACAGCACCTTGACGGTCCCGGCGAACTCGGACCGCACATCCATGAGCAAACGCGTAAGCCCAAGCAACATCGCGGTGTGGGCATCGTGCCCGCAGGCATGCATCACGCCTGGCTTGGTCGACTTGTACGCGACGTCGTTTTCCTCGAGTATCGGTAGGGCATCCATGTCGGCCCGGACCATGACGACCTTGCCGTCGCCCTTGCCGCCATGGATCAGGCCGGTGACGCCAGTGCCGCCGACGCCGGTCTTGAGGTCCTCGACACCGAGCGAGGCAAGCCGTTCGGATACGAACTTCGAGGTTTCGTATTCCTCGAAGGCCAGTTCCGGATGCTCGTGCAGGTGGCGTCGATCGGCGACGACACCGGGGAGGATTTCTTCTACGTCTTTACGGAATTCCATTGCTACGACCATTGTTGTTTGTTGCTCCTCTTCTTGTTTCGATGCCCGATCGCCATGATCGTTCGTATCTCAGGACGGTCTTGGCCCGTTTGCTAGCGGGCTCAATTGCCGGCCCAGTCCGAGCAAGGTAGACACTCCAGGATTCCTCGTTCCTCGGAATGACAACGTCAGAGTCCGCGATCGAGATATGTCATCACTGTCAGTGCCATGGTTTCGAGGCCGATGCCGAGCGACTCTTCGTCGATGTCGAAGCGTGGGTGGTGATGGCTCCACACAAGACCCTTCTCCGGATTGTTGCTACCGACCATGAACATCGCGCCGGGTCGTTCAATGATGAAAAACGAGAAGTCTTCGCCGCCCATTTGCGAATTCGGCGAGATTACGTTTTCCGCTCCGACAACCTGGGTCGCCGCCTCGCGAATGATCGCGACCGCGCGCGGATCGTTGACCGTCGCCGGGACGCCGGGGGAAAAGACATACGTCGCGGTGGCGCCCATCGCCGCGCAAATCCCGTTCGCTACCTCCCCGATCCGTTTCTCAATCAGCGTTTGAGTGTCGGGGTTAAGAGTGCGCACCGTACCCAGGAGTTGGGCGCTGTCCGGGATCACATTCGACGCGTGTCCAGCCTGCAGCGACCCGACGGTGATCACCGCAGGTTCGATCGGATCGACGTTGCGGGAAACAATCGACTGCAAGCCAGCAATGACATGAGCGCCGACCACGACCGAATCGACACAGATGTGCGGATGCGCGGCATGCCCGCCCTTGCCCATGATCTCGATTGAGAATCGGTCAGAGGCCGCAAGCAGGGGGCCTTCCTTGGCGACAATCGTGCCCAGCGGGTGATTCTGGGCCATGTGCAGGGCGAAACAGGCGTCGACGTGCGGGTCTTCGAGCACGCCAGCTTCGATCATCGCCTTCGCCCCACCCGGTGGGCGCTCTTCGGATGGTTGGAAAAGCAGTTTCACTGTTCCCGCGAACTGGTCGCGACGATCGGTCAAGGTCCGGGCCAGCGCCAGCAGGATCGCGGTGTGGGCATCGTGGCCGCAGGCGTGCATCCTGCCGTCAATTTGGGAGCGGTACTCGACGTCGTTTTGCTCGTGGATCGGCAGCGCGTCCATGTCCGCCCGGACCAGGACAACTCGATCGCCGCCGTTGGTTCCCGTGCCGTGAATCAAGCCGGTGACGCCGGTGACATTGATTTCGGTGCGGATGTCCTCGACGCCGAGCGCGCGAAGCCGATCGATCACGAAGGCCGAGGTCACGAACTCCTCGCAACCGAGTTCCGGATTCTCGTGCAGGTAGCGACGGTCGGCGAGGAGTCCCGGGATCAGCTCGTCGATGTCATCGTGCAGTCGCGTGGTTGTCAGCATGCGCGCGTAATCTCCTTTATTCCGGTAGGCCTCGTTCGAGGTAGGTCAGCACCGACAGAGTCATCGTTTCGAGGCCAATCGCGAGCGATGCTTCGTCAATATCGAAGCGGGGATGATGATGTCCCCAAATCAGGCCGCGTTCCTCGTTCTTGCTGCCGACCTGGAACATGGCGCCGGGTCGATCGAGCAGGAAGTAGGCATAGTCCTCGCCACCCATCGACGGTGGACCAGCAATCACGTTTTCCGCGCCGACGACCGTCGTCGCCGCCTCGCGAATGAGCGCGGCCATGCCAGGATCGTTGACTGTGGCGGGATAGCCTCGCGTGTACTCGATTTCGACTGTGGCGCCTCCGGCATCGGCGATGCCCTGCACCAGATCCGTGACGCGTTTCTCCGCCAGATCCTGAACATCAGCTGTCAGGGTGCGTACGGTTCCGCCGATGCTGGCGACATCCGGAATCACGTTGAACGCGGCGCCAGCATTGAAATACGCAACCGTCACCACGCAACTCTCGATCGGATCGACATTGCGGGAGACGACGGTTTGCAGCGCGTTGACGATTTGGGCGCCAATCACAATCGGATCGATCGCGGCCTGGGGACGGGCGGCATGACCGCCCTTGCCCTGAAGGGTGATCTTGAACGCATCCGGGGCGGCGAGGATCGGTCCTGCCGCAATCGTGATCACGCCGAGCGGTCGTTGCTGGGCCATGTGGAGCGCAATAGAGGCATCGACGTGCGGATCCTCCAACGCGCCTTCCTCAATCATGCCCTTGGCCCCACCGGGAAACAACTCTTCGGAGGGCTGGAACAGCAATTTGACGGTTCCCGCGAACTGGTCGCGCCGGTCGATCAGGGTGCGAGCCAATCCCAGCAAGATCGCGGTGTGCGCATCGTGCCCGCAGGCGTGCATCACGCCATCGTTGCGCGATTTGTACTCGACATCGTTCTCTTCATGGATCGGGAGAGCATCCATATCCGCGCGAACGAGCACCACACGATTCTTGCCGGGACCATCCACTGTTCCTCTCACCATTGCCGTGACGCCGGTTTTGTTGATGCCGGTGCGGATGTCCTCGACACCCAACGCTTGCAGGCGCCCGGACACGAATTTGGCAGTATTGAATTCCTGGAAACCCAGTTCCGGATTCTCGTGCAGATAGCGTCGGTCGGCGATCAAGCCAGGCATGATTTCATCGATGTCATCGCGTAAACGCGTCGCCGTAACCATGTTCGGGTCAACTCCTGATTCTTGAATCCAATAACTCGAGACCTATTCGATACTGGCGAGCACCTTACCAGAAATTTCCATTTCCGCGAACTCGCAAAGCGTCCTGAACCTGTGTTTGCCAGGGTTCCACGGGTGGTAGGATGAGCCGAAGTCGCGAGCGAATGACAACTGTGCCTCCGTGCCCGCCCGACAGCATCCATCCCAAGCAACCTCTATGAAAGTGCGGTAATGACGGAAGACGAGGCGACGGCAATTGTGTGGCAGGCAATCGATGAAGTCGGCGGGCCGCGCTCGATCTATCGCAACCCACGCCAGGCGTTCAGCGCCCACTCACGTCGCACGATCGAGGTTGGCGAGTACAAGGTCGAGGTGCGATACGGGGAAATTTCGAGCCCGGCGGTGGCCTCGGTCGCGGGCTGGGTCTTCGAAATCCACGATGAAGACATCGAGTTGCTGATCTGTCCCCCGAAACCGCGAGTGCCGTAGGGGCGGACCCCCGGCATGAAGGACATGTAGACAACCGCGATGCAGGGGGGTCCGCCCGGAGATTGCGGCATTGAATGGGCTGAAGACCCTGCGCGTCTCCCGGCTGCCGGACCGTTGTGCCGGGAGCCTGCCCTGAGCGGAGTCGAATGGGTCTGCCCCTACGAGGATCCGGAAAACGTACATCAGGCGTTACCAACCACGTTGCGGGTCGCAGACTTGCGCCTCGAGGGGCGGTTTGGTGCACGGTTCGATGTGCCAGATCGCTTCGTCGCCGCCGTGCCAGACGAGTTCGCCGACGAAGTCGGCCAGGCTGGCGGCGGTCACGTAGTAGGTGTTTTCGTGGGCCTGGATCCGCTCGGATTCCAACCGTGTCATCACCCTGTAATACGGTGGCCTGCTCGCGATCGCCTGGTCGAGCGGTTCGCCGTGCTGGTAGTGGTAACGGCTGCCCTTGGCTACGCTTGTCCAATCGACGTCCGCCCAGCCGCTGCCATCGGGATTGTCCGGTATCCAGAGTTCTGATCGGTCGTGGTTTTCCGGCATCAGCCCGCCTCCAGCCGTCGATACCGCCCCGCGTAGGTCAGGAGCGGATCGTCGGTATCAGGGCCCAGATCACCCTGGTCGACTTCCATCAGGGCCAGGACGTGGTCGCCCCACGCGTGTCGCTGCCGCACCCGACCGACGGCCCAGGCCAGGGCTCCCCCGAGCACGGGCACTCCCTCGACAATGGTGTGGGCGACACCGCCAAATTGCGCATCGGGAAGTGGAGCACGGCCCGCGAAGCGCTCGGCCACGAAGTCGTGCGTCGCGTCAAGCACGCTGATCCCGAGCACGGCGCCGACCCTCGCCAACGCCTGGAACGAGCCTGCCGCCGTCAACGCCACCGCCAGCACGGATGGTTCCTCGGACACGATCATCATCGACGACACCGTCACGCCACGAAAGCGACCGTCAGCATCGACTGCGGTGACAACCGCAATGCCGCTCGCCCAACGCCGCCGCATCGCCTCAATCATGTCGGGACTTCCCGCGCCAGGTCGAGACCGGCAGCGCGATCCTCCGCCAAAGGCGATGCCTCCACCACTCCAGTTGCCGGGTTCTGTAGCGCCCGGCAAATCACTCCTCGACACGACGATCCAGATCTTCCAGCACCGAACGGGCATATTCGACGATGAGGTCGAAAGCGTGCTCGTGGGGCACGTTGCGGACTCCAGCTGAGCGGTCCCGGACTACAATTTCCAGATCGTCGTGGAGGCGATAGCGACGCCACGTTTCGGCGGCCGGCTCCAACTCGATCTTGAGCGCGACCGCCAGATCCTCTGACGAGAGCGAGTTCAGATGATCCTTGATTTCGTTGAGGGGGAGCCGTTCGTCTTTCAAGCGTTGGATGTATCGCAACCGCAACAGGTGATCCGCGTCGTAGACCGCGGTCGGTCCTCGCCCGTAGGCGGGCTGGAGCAGTCCCTGGGAAATGTAGTAACGGATAGTTCGAGCCGAGACTTTCGATTCGGTTTCCAGGTCGGCCATCGTGTAGCGGTGCGGTTGCGGTCGTTCGTAGCGGCGCACGCTTGCGGGCGGCAAACGCCGGTCATCGAGCATGGCGATTTCCTCCCCTGCCGGGATGACGGTCGGTCGTGAATGCGTTGGCGGCTTCCGGCGCGGGATGCGCCGCGAGATCGTCGCTTTGCTTCATCTTCGTAGAATACGCTACTCGACTATCTGGCAGTGGTGGGGTCATCCGCCTGGGGGGAGAAAGAAATCGGGATGGAAAGCGTGGCGCTGGTCTGGTTCGGAATTGCCGGCGGGGCCCTGGTGTTCGCCCTGTCGCTCCTTTATCAGCGATATGTCAAGCGCACGCCGCACGCCGTAAAGTCGCGCGGCTCATTCGCGATGTTTGCGGGGATCATGGTTCTGTTCGCCGTTGGTGCGGCCCTGGCAGGATTCGCCTCGGTCGGGGGTTAGCACACTCTCTGAATCTCAAACTGAAAGGCTCGAATACGCATGGCTACGCACCAACTCAAACCCAGCCGCGCTACGCTGCATGGCACGTTTAGCCGGAACTGGGCTCCAATCCTGACGATCGACCCTGGCGACACAGTGGTATTCGAGACGCTCGATGCGCGTTGGACCGTGCAGCCGCCGCCCGATCAATTCACCGCCGGTCCGCGATTTGCGCCGAGGGACGATCTGCGCGACAACGGGCATGCGCTGTGCGGTCCGATCCGCATCAACGGCGCCGCGCCTGGCATGGTGCTGGTTGTTCAGATTGGCGAAATCGTTCCCGGTAATTGGGGTTGGAACGTGGGCGGCGGCTGGGCCAACGGGATCAACGACCGTCTCGGTCTCGCCGAAACTGAGGTACGGCTCGGTTGGAATATCGACATCGCGGCCGGTATCGCCACGGACCAGTTCGGGCACACAGTCCAGCTTGCGCCGTTCTTCGGAGTCATGGGCATGCCCGGCAACGGTCACGATCCGGTTCCATCGTGGACGCCTCGGCCCGGTGGCGGCAACATCGATTGCAAGGAGCTGGTCGCCGGAACCACCCTCTATTTGCCGATCGCGGTCGAGGGCGGGATGTTCTCCGCGGGCGATGGTCACGCCGCCCAGGGCGATGGCGAAGTCTCGACCACCGCGATCGAGTGCCCGATCGCATCGGGTTCGCTCACCTTTTCACTGCGCAACGACGTGGCCCTGACGATGCCGATGGCGCGAACACTCCATGCCTGGATCACGTTCGGCTTTCACGAGGATCTTGACGAGGCGGTGCTGCTGGCGCTGGATGGGATGCTCGACCTTTTTGGGAGAGAGTATGCCGTCGATCGCAACACGGCCCTGGCCCTGTGCAGCGTGGCGGCGGATGTCCGGGTCACGCAGATCGTGAATGGAGTCAAGGGCGTGCACGTCGTGCTTCAAGACGACGCGATCGGCGGGTTGATTGCCGCGCGGACGAATTGACCATCTTCAAGAATGGCCACGGGCTGGCGAGTCACATGTACCATCCCATTGGGGGGTGACGTCCGTACGCCCAAAGGGGCCAGTCCTGAAAACGTTTACAGTAAACAGAACATATGATCCGACACATTTGATTGCGGCCGTGCTATGGTGGAAGTTGACCTCCGGGAGGCTGAACCGGATGACCTGCCAAACACAATTTCCCGCCGGGAAAACTTGCATCGGCCGAAAGGGTGGTTACGTCCCATTAACTCCTTTGCTCGCCAACTTGCATTGCGATTTCGCCGCCACGGAGCGTATCTGTGGCTGCTTTTCATCCTTGGGCTAGCCGTTTACTTTGGCCTGAACCAGAAGGTCGAGATTTTCAGCATCTGGGATACGATCTTCGGCGCCGATCGGCGGTGGCTGCTGGCCCTGATCGGGCTGGAAGTCGTCATTTTGATTCTTGTGGCTGGCGCCTACCGATCCCTCCTCGGAAAACTTGGACACCACATCAAGATCGATACGCTTGTCGGCGTTCATCTCAAGCGAGTGGTCGTCGGCACGATTACGCCCGTCGGCGGACCGGCGTCCATGCTGGTGTTTGTGCACGCGCTGCGAAACCGCGGCGTACGTCCGGTCGATGCCCTGCTCGCGGTCTCGATCAAAAGCGTGATCGGCAACATCGCCTTCCTGATCCTGCTGTTGCCAGTTCTCTTCGTACAGGAGCCCTCGCCATTGCTGATCTCGGGTGCGGCGGGGCTCGTGCTGCTGGTGGCAATCATGGCGGCCATTCTCGGGCTTGCGCTGCGTTCAACGAAACCGCCCCAGTGGTTCCTTTCGCGGCTACCGCGCAAGGGTCTCAGGCTGTTGGCCCAGGTCCGTCTGCACGACATATCAGTTCCGAGGCTTGCCGGACCGTTCGCATTGATGATGGCGACCAAGTTGGCCGGTGTGCTGATGCTCTTCTTCTCGCTGCGGGCCGTAGGGCACAACACCGACATTGCAGTACCGCTGATTGCCTATGTCGTCGGGATGGTGTTCCTGCTGGTCGCGCCCGTTTTCAACGGGATCGGATTCGTGGAAGTCAGCATGGCCGTGGCCCTGCAGCAACTTGGCGTGCCGCCCGCGGCCGCGATCGGAGCGACGTTGCTGACCCGCGCTGGCGAGCTTTGGCTGCCATTGGCGGCCGGTATCGCGTTCCAGGCGTTCGAAACGCTTTCGAGCCGGTTCGGTTCGAACTTGCCAGCGGCAATCCCGTCGCTACGCCCAGTTCCCGTCACCAACAAGCTGACGCCGTCGTTCAAGACCAACGGAATTCGCACGCCGACGATTTGAGCACACATGGGATAATGAACCGGGCTGCCGCCAAACTTTGGCGACGGTCGATGCGCCCTGTCCGCGGACGGGGTGGCCACCGAGATTTACAAGGAGGAACCACGTGGCAACAGCCACCGAGCAGGTCACCACTCTCGAAACCCGGTCGATCAACGCGATTCGGACGTTGTCGATGGATGCCGTGCAAGCGGCGAACTCCGGTCACCCTGGTTTGCCGATGGGCGCGGCGGCAATGGCCTACGTGTTGTGGCAAGAGTTCCTCAAGCACAATCCGCGCGGTCCGCAGTGGCCTGATCGGGATCGTTTCGTGTTGTCGGCGGGTCACGGCTCCGCCTTGCTCTACTCGCTCCTGCATCTCACCGGCTACGACCTCTCGGTCGACGATCTCAAGGCCTTTCGCCAACTCGGCTCGAAGACGCCGGGACATCCCGAACGCGACCACACGCCAGGCGTCGAAGTCACGACCGGTCCACTCGGTCAGGGATTCGCCAATGGGGTCGGTTTCGCAATCGCCGAGCAGTTCCTCGCCGCCACCTACAACCGGCCCGATCATGAGATCGTCAACCACTACACCTACGGCATCGTTTCCGACGGGGACGTGATGGAAGGCGTCGCCTTCGAGTCCGCGGCGATCGCCGGCAACCTCAAACTCGGCAAACTCATTTATCTGTACGACCAAAATCACATCACCCTCGCCGCCTCCGCCAATGTCTCGTTCCGGGAAGACATTCCGGCGCGGTTCGAGGCCCTCGGCTGGCACGTGCTTTCGATCGACGGAATGGACACCGACCAGGTTCGCGAGGCGCTCGACGACGCACGCTCGCAAACGGAGCGGCCGACGCTGATCGTGGCCCGGACCACAATTGGATATGGTTCGCCGAACAAGGCGGGCACGTTCGGCGTCCACGGCTCCCCGCTCGGTCCGGACGAGGTGATCGCGGCCAAGGAAAACCTGGGGATCCCGACCGAACCGGCGTTCTTCGTACCAGACGACGCCGCCAGCCACTTCCACGAGGCGCTCGATCGCGGGTCCGACCTCCAGGCTCAGTGGCGAATCCGGTTCGATGCATACAAGGGCGTGTTCCCGCACGAGGCCGCCGAGTTCGAGGCCGCGCTCGCCGGTGACCTCGCCGACGGCTGGGATGCCGACGTTCCGTCATGGAACGTGGGCGACAAACCGGTCGCCACGCGCAAGGCGTCTGGCGAGGTGATGAACGCCTTTCACAAGAATCTCCCGACTTTCATCGGCGGTTCGGCCGATCTCAACCCATCGACCAACACCGTGCTCAAGGGTGGCGGCGACTTCGGGCACCCCTCAACCCTGGAAGAAGACGAACAGGGGCTCTCCGGCGGCGGTTGGGACTATCGAGGGCGGAATCTGCACTTCGGTATCCGCGAGCATGCGATGGGCAGCATTGTCAACGGGCTTGCCGCTCACGGCGGGATCGTCCCCTTCGGTTCGACTTTTCTCGTATTTTCCGATTACATGCGACCCGCGATTCGACTTGCGGCCCTGACCAACCTCCACTCGATTTTCGTGTTCACGCATGACAGTGTCGCGGTCGGCGAAGATGGCCCGACCCACGAGCCGGTCGAACACGTCATGTCGCTTCGCCTGATTCCCGAACTGCTCGTGCTGCGTCCCGCCGATGCCAACGAAACGGCCGAAGCGTGGAAGATCGCGATTACCCGCAAGTGGCCAACCGCGCTGATCCTGAGCCGCCAGGATTTGGCGATACTCGACCGTGGCGGCGCGAATGGCGATGTGGTAAAGGGCGGGTACATTCTCGCCGACAGCGATGGCGACCCGGATGTCGTGCTGCTGGCAACCGGCTCCGAAGTCGAGCTGTCCGTCATGGCGCGAGAGACACTGACGGAGCTTGGAGTTGGCGCCCGGGTCGTGTCGATCCCGAGTTGGGAACTGTTCGAGGATCAGGGCGCTGCGTGGAAAGCCGACGTGCTCGGTCCGGAGGGCACGCCTCGGGTGTCGGTCGAAGCCGGATCGACCCTCGGTTGGTCGCGGTACACCGGAGCGAATGGCGCTCACGTTGGGATCGACACCTACGGCGCCTCGGGCGCTGGCAAGGAAGTGCTCAAGCATTTTGGCATGACCAGGGAACACGTGGCGGCGACGGCGCTGCGATTGCTCGGCCGCGCCGACGAGGCCGACGAACTCGACGCCGAGTTTGTCCAAAGCCAGGAGGCGGCGGGCACGCAGCCGTCGGGTTCCGAGGGCCACTCCTGATCCAATGCTCCATCTGGCGTGGCTTCCTCTGGTAGTGGCCGACCCATGTGGCGGCCAATGAGCGTACTCGGAACGAAGGAAGCATTCTCGACAACTGAAAGGGGTATGGACATGACCTCCAACGCAATCAAGGATCTGCACAAGCTGGGTCAAAGTGTCTGGCAAGACGATATCAGTCGCGACATGCTGAACTCCGGACTGCTCCGGCAGCGAATTGACGAGATCGGGATTCGCGGCGTGACATCGAATCCGAGCATCTTCCAGAAGGCGATCGCCAGCGGTTCCGCCTACGACGACGATATCGCCCACCTGCTGGGTAACGATATGGATGCCGCGGCGGTGTTCCAGACGGTCGCCGTCAAGGACATCCAGGATGCCTGCGATTTGTTCCGTCCGATCTACGACGAGTCGGCCGGTGAGGACGGTTTCGTATCGATCGAGGTGTTGCCCAGCCTGGCCCGCGACACCGCGGGGACGCTCAAGAACGCACGCACGCTGTGGCAGGCTGTCGATCGCCCGAACCTGATGGTGAAGGCGCCAGGCACCGATGAGGGCGCGCCGGCGATCGAGCAACTCCTGTTCGAGGGGATGAACATCAATATCACGCTGCTGTTCTCGCTCGCCAATTACGAGCGGGTGGCGGTGGCCTACATCTCGGCCCTGAACCGCCGCAACGACGCGGGCCAGCCGATCGACCGGATTGCCTCCGTCGCCTCGTTTTTCGTGAGCCGGGTAGACACTGCCGCCGACAAGCTGCTCGATGCCAACGGCTCCGACGCGGCCAAGGCGCTGAGGGGCAAGGTGGCGGTGGCGAATGCGCAGTTGGCGTACGAGAGGTTCGAGTCACTCTTCGGCAATGACACCTTCCGCAAGCTCGCGGCGGCGGGAGCCAAAATCCAGCGACCGCTGTGGGCGAGCACGGGCACAAAGAATCCCGACTACAACGACGTGCTCTACGTCGAGACCCTGATCGGACCTGACACGGTCAACACGATGCCGGTGCCGACAATGGAGGCGTTCCTCGACCACGGAACCGTGGCGCGGACCGTCGATGCCGATTACGACGCGGCGCACAAGGTCGCCAAGGACCTCGCGGCGCTCGGCATCTCGCTCGATGGCATCACCAGGCAGCTCGAAAACGACGGGATCGATCTTTTCGCGGCGTCATATGACGAGCTGCTTTCGGGAGTCGACGCGAAGCGCGCGCAATTGGCTCAGGTTTCGGGAGATGACTGAATCAACACATGGGTCGCGGCATGTCGGCGTCGTCGGGCTTGCTGTGATGGGCGAGAACCTCGCCCTCAACATCGAGCGCAACGGTTTTGCGCCGGCAGTGTTCAATCGCACCTCCGCCCGAACCGAGGAGTTCCTCGCCCGGAACGCCGGCGAGATCGATGTCCTCGGAACGTTCTCGCTTGAGGAGTTGGCCTACGCCCTGGAGCGACCCCGCCGCATCCTGCTGATGGTCAAGGCGGGGGCTCCGGTCGACGCCGTGATCGAGGAGCTGGCGCCGTACCTGGACGAAGGTGACATCCTGATCGATGGCGGCAACTCCTTGTTCACCGACACCGAACGTCGCGCGAAGGAAGTCGCCGATCGCGGTTTTCAGTTTGTGGGGATGGGCGTTTCCGGAGGCGAGGAAGGGGCGTTGTGGGGTCCCTCGATGATGCCGGGAGGACCACCGGAAGCCTACGAATCGCTCAAGCCGATGCTCGAAGCGATCGCCGCCAAGTCCGAGTACGGCGCCTGCGTCACCCACATCGGCCCCGGCGGCGCCGGTCATTACGTCAAGATGGTCCACAACGGGATCGAATACGGGGACATGCAACTGATTGCCGAGGTGACGCACATCATGCGCCGCGCGCTCGGGATGACGATGCCTGAAATTGGCGCGGTGTTCGAGGAATGGAACACGGGCAAGCTCGAATCGTTCCTGATCGAGATCAGCGCGATTGTCGCCAAATACATCGATCCGGAAACTGGCAAACCGCTGGTGGACGTCATCCTGGATACCGCCGAGCAAAAGGGCACCGGTCGCTGGACGAGCATCAACTCGTACGAGCTGGGGACGCCGATTCCGGTAATCGACGCGGCCGTGATCGCCCGCTCGATCTCGTCGTTCAAGCCGCTGCGTGAGTTCGCCAGCACGTTGCTTACCGGTCCCGGGTCAGACGGGGTAGACCTGCCTGAGGCTCCCGCCCGCGAGACCACGATCGACGCTCTCGAAGACGCGCTCTACTTCTCAAAGATATCGTCGTACGCCCAGGGCATGGCGCTGCTCAAGGTCGCCTCCGACACGTACGAGTGGGAACTTAATCTTGCTGAGGTTGCGAGGATATGGACTGCCGGATGCATTATTCGGGCTCGCTTGCTGGCGCCGATCATGGATGCCTACACGAACGATCCCGAACTCGGCAACCTGATGTTCGATCCGTTTTTCACATCGGAACTCAATTCAACCATGCCCCAGGTGCGGACCGCGATCCACACCGCGCTCGATTTCGGCGTCCCGACGCCGGCGATGAGCGCCGCCTTGAACTATGTCGATGCCTATCGCACCGCGGTGCTGCCGGCCGATTTCATCCAGGGGCTGCGCGATTACTTCGGCGCCCACACCTATCAGCGACGCGACAAGGAAGGAATCTTCCATACCGACTGGATGAACATCGACGCGAACTAATCGCGTACTCCTCGCGGTCCGTGTGGTTATCAGACAAAACTCGGTCTGGGCTGTAGAGTTAGGGCGTTTCGATCACGGAACCTTGAGAATTCAATCGTGAATTCATTGTGACTTCCTTGTCAGGACGCAAAAGAGGAAATGCCCGCCGCCTTGAGGCCACCCATGCCAGACTTCGACCGAACCGCCAGCAATCCATCGACCTACGACCATTCGACCGACTCGCCGACCGCGTTTGCGGATGTCGATCACGTCGGTCACCAGTTCGATTTGACCGATCGGACAACCCAGCAGAACACCAACCCGTTGCGGACAGGTTTGCGCCGCGAGCGGATTCCGGCGCCCTGCGTGATGGTGATCTTCGGTGTGACCGGTGATCTCACTGCGCGCAAGCTGATGCCATCGCTGTACGACCTGGCGGTTGGTCATCCCCTCCCGGAGGGGTTCTCGATTGTGGGTGTCTCCCATCGCGAATGGGACGACGAGACCTTCCGCGGCGAGATGCGCAAGGCCGTCGAGGCCAGTGCGCGAACCCCCGTGACCGACGAATCGTGGGATCTCTTCGCACAGGGTCTCTCCTATGTGCGCGGCGATTTCGACTCTGAGGGGGTGTACACCACTCTCGGCCAGCGACTCGATGCGATTGACGACGAACGCCGGGCGCACGGAAATCGACTCTTCTACCTGGCGACCTCGCCGACGTTTTACGCGCCGATCATCAAGCATCTGGGCTCGGCGGGTCTCGGCAAGCGCCAGGATATCTATTACGATCGTCCGGATAGCTGGAACCGGATCGTGGTCGAGAAACCTTTCGGGCGCGACGTGGTCAGCGCCCGTGAACTCAATGCGCAAATCGGTTCGGTCTTTTCCGAACGCCAGATTTACCGGATCGACCACTACCTGGGCAAGGAAACGGTCCAGAATGTTCTGGCCTTTCGCTTCGCGAATGCGTTGTTCGAGCCTGTCTGGAACCGCCAGTACGTCGACCACGTGCAAATCACGGTTGCCGAGGCGCTCGGCGTCGAGGGCCGCGGCAGTTACTACGAAGAGTCCGGGGCGCTTCGCGATATGGTGCAGAGTCACATGCTGCAATTGCTGGCCGTGATCGCGATGGAGCCACCGGCTCTTTTCAACGGCAATGCCTTGCGCGATGAAAAGGTCAAGGTCTTGCGGGCCGTGGTTCCACCCACAGGCAACGAGGTGAACCTGAAAACCGTGCGCGGACAGTACGAGGCAGGTTTCGTCAGCGGGCGGGCGGTGGACGCCTATCGTGACGAGAAAGGAGTGCGAGCCGGTTCTCGGATCGAAACCTATGCCGCGCTGGAATTCGGGATCGACAACTGGCGCTGGGCGGGTGTGCCGTTTTACCTGCGCACCGGCAAACGCTTGCCGCGCCGGGTGACGGAGATTGCGATTGAGTTCAAGCAGGTTCCGCACCTGATGTTTCAATCGATCGGCGATCTCGATCTCACGCCCAACGTGATTACGATGCGGATTCAACCGGACGAGGGGATCGCCCTCAAGTTCGCGGCCAAGGTGCCTGGCGCCACGACCCAGCTCCGCCCGGTGCGCATGGACTTCTTGTACGGCTCCTCGTTTGGTGAGGCCGGTCCGGATGCATACGAACGGCTGCTGCTGGACGCGATGCTCGGCGATCCGACGCTGTTCGCCCGACGCGATGAGGTCGAAACAGCTTGGACGCTGATGCAACCCGTGCTCGACGGTTGGGATGAATTGCGGACACCGGTGTACCCCTACGAATCCGGAAGCTGGGGTCCGAGCAAGGCCGAAGCCCTGATGCGCCGCGATCGGCGCGAGTGGCGGCGACCGTGACGGGCGAGAACGGACCCGTGGATTCCCGGTCCGACCCGGGATCGGTGGTGGCGACATCGTTTCGCACCGATGTGCTCGATACAGGCGCGATTCACGATGAATTGAACCGGCTCTGGACCGAACTCGGCGGCCCAACACACGGCGGCCAGGCGACCGGCGAGATAGTGGCCGAACCGCACTTTGGCGGCGGTGGGCTGATGCGCGCCAACACGCTCAACCTGCTGGCGGTTGCCCGCAACGAGCGCGAGGCCGAGCTGATCACGAAGAGTGTCTCGCGCCTGCACGACTTCCTGCCATCGCGCACGATCATCATGGTCACTCGACCGCACGACGATCCCGAGTCGGACGTCACGAACTCCTTCGATGTGCACTTGCAGTTGAACGAGCAGCACACCGGCAAGGATGAACCTGCCCTCCGTTTCGAAACGATCACAATTACGACGGGGCAGCAGAATGCCGGACACCTCTCCAGCATGGTCTCCCCGCTCCTGGCCGCCGAATTGCAGGATTTCCTGTGGTGGCCCGGCGACGATTTCGTCAATCATCCGCTGTTCGAGGACCTTCAGCAGATCGTGGATCGAATCATTGTCGACTCGGCTCAATTGGGGAACGACGCATCGGGCGTGGCGGCGATGCGGGAACTGCTCGACAATAACGACTCCGGCTCGCCGTTGATCGGCGACTTCGCGTGGTTGCGGCTGGGACCATGGCGTCAATTGATCGCCCAGTTTTTCGACCCGCCCGATGTGCAGCAGTGCCTATCGTGCATCGAAGAGCTGACGATTTCGTACGCCGATGTCCGTGAGGACGGTTCATCCGGTTTCGCCTCGGCGCTGCTGACTGTGGGGTGGCTCGCCAGCCGGCTTGGGTGGGAAGTCGTGGACCCGCTGGAGAAGCGAGAACCTGGCGGATGGTTCGCGCCGTTGCGCACGGCTGACGACAGGCGAGCTCGCGAAATCAGTCTTCGGCTGCTGCCGAACAAGAGTCCTCATGCGCGATTCTCCCTGAAACATGTCGAAATCATCGCCGGGGGCGAACACCCGGGCACGTTCCGCGTGGAGCGGACCGATGCGGACGATATGGTGACGAGCAGCGAAACGAAGAGCGTGCCGTTCGTGAGCCGCATGGTCTACGCCAAACGCCCGAGCAACGAGAAAATGCTCGGCGAGGAATTGCAGCGATTCGGTCACGACCGCACCTTCGAGGAAGCAATCACCTTCGCCACCCGCCTGTTGCCGTAGCGTAAACTGGTAGTGGCCTCCCGAGAAACGAGGGACCATGCCGTCCAATGGATTCCGCCGATGAAAACCGCGGCACGCACAATCGACTATGGCTCCCGCGGGACCGTGACGGTGGTCCCTGATGCCGAGTTGCTCGCCGTGCATGCGGCTCACCTCGTGGTCAGCGCCGTCGATCGCGCCGCCGCGGCTGACCGACGAGCTGTTATCGCGCTCTCCGGCGGATCGACCCCGAAGCAGATGGGCAAGCTCTTCGCCGCCGAACCCATGCGCTCTCGCATGGCGTGGAACAGCATCGAGGTCTTCTGGGGCGACGAGCGTTGGGTTCCGCTCGACGATCCCGAGAGCAATGCCGGGGAAGCGATGCGCGGATTTCTCGACCGTGTCCCGGTCGCCAAAGAGCGGTTGCACCCGTTCGCAACCGGGGGCATCGATCCTGAGCAGTCGGCGCGCGACCTCGAGCAGGAGATACGACGGCTCACTCCAGGAACAGCGATTCCACAATTCGACCTGATCCTCCTCGGGATGGGCGACGACGGGCACACCGCCTCGCTGTTTCCAGGCACGGCGGCGATCCACGAAACAGAGCGGTTGGTCGTCGGCCACCGGGTCGACAAGCTCGACGCCACGCGGCTTACCTTCACGCCGCCATTGATCAATGCCGCGCGCAAGGTGGCGTTCCTGGTCGGCGGCGCGAGCAAGGCCGAAATGCTGGCGGCAGTCCTCGATGGTCCTGTCGATTTCGACATGTATCCGTCGCAGGTGGTCAGGCCACGCAGTGGCGACCTGACCTGGATCGTGGACGAGGCCGCGGCCTCGCGCCTGGAACGGAACGTCGATCGTGGATGACGCCCTGCGACTTAAGCTGATCGGAAAACGCGCCGCATCTGAAATTCCGGACGGCGCGATCGTCGGGCTGGGCACCGGATCGACCGCCGACGCCATGATCGCCGCGCTTGGCGAGCGCGTCCGTGACGGCCTCACCGTAACCGGGGTCGCGACGTCGGACCAGACCGTCGCCCACGCGCGGGCGCATGGTATCCCGCTGGTGTCAATCAACGACATCGACTTTCTCGACCTCTGCATCGATGGCGCCGACGAAATCGATCCTCACCTCAACCTTGTCAAAGGCAAGGGCGGCGCACTCCTCTACGAGAAACTCGTCGCGACAGGCGCCGATCGCCTGATCATCATTGCCTCCGCCGAAAAATTGGTCGAACAACTCGGGACGCGACTTCCCCTGCCGGTCGAAGTCGTTCCGTTCGGTCACGTCCA
Organism: Chloroflexia bacterium; assembly: GCA_013698495.1. Lineage (GTDB taxonomy): Bacteria > Chloroflexota > Chloroflexia > Thermomicrobiales > UBA6265 > JACCYX01. The sequence goes on along the minus strand of JACCUV010000202.1, from coordinate 554 downwards.
CACGCAACGAGCCATTTCCGAACTCGGCTTGAAGCCCGAGCTCCGGGTCAACCACGAGGGGACGACATTCGTCACCGATGGCGGTCATTACATCGTCGATTGTGAATCGGTTGGGATCGATGACCCGCATTCGCTTGCGACGGCGCTTAAGTCGATCACCGGCGTGGTCGAGCATGGATTGTTCGTAGGAATGGCGGCGCTGGTCCTGACGATCGATGCCGAGGGCGTGATCAACGAACACGTGCCGCGCGCCAATGACTGACAGACCACCAACAAGCACGCGCGGCCCCGAGATCGCCTTTTCCTGGTGGGCGTTCGGATCGCTGGTGGTGCTGTTCGCGGCCCTCGGCTACATCGCCCATGGGTGGAACACGCTAGGAATCGACCTCTCGATTTCGGCGCGAGTCCAGTCGTTCGATGGTCAGTTGGCCGGGGTTATCGCCTGGTTTGGCAACTGGCTGGGCGAGCGATCGCTGGCGATCGTGTTGTTGGCCATGGCCTGGTTGGGGTTGGAGTTGTTGAAGCAACGTCGCGACCTGTGGTTTGTGGCGCTT
>JACCUV010000201.1 GCA_013698495.1 Chloroflexia bacterium | reverse complement strand
CGGCCATCGACCCGGATCTCATCGTTGACGGGGTCGACGCGCGTGCCCATCTCCGAGACGACCGCGCCATTCACCGATATCCGCCCGGCGGCGATCATCTCCTCCGAGGCGCGGCGACTGGCGACTCCCCACGCGGCAAGCACGCGTTGCAGTCTCTCGCCGGTGAGTTGCTCGTCCTGATCCGATAATTTGGGCTTGTGCGGCATGATCTATTGTCCTGCCCTGGCAGAGGTGGACGCCCGCGCCGACGAATAGAAGACCGGCACGTTGCCGACCTGTTGCTGATCGTAAAACAGACGCACCGATCCCCCCTCGTCGCCGTTTTCGCCACCCGTCCCCAGCACGAGCTGATACGTGGCGTCCGTGCCGGACGTTGGATAGGGAATTGTCGGCGGATCGTCGAACTGGACTTGCCACACCGCCATTTCCTCGGCCAATCCTGGGAACGTGCCCTCGGCCCCGGGTGTCACCCACGCGAATTGCTCGTCCATTGCTCCGAAAATGGTTCGCGCATCATTCCAACGCAGATCGGAGCCCTCGACGATCGCGCCGTCCTCATAGGCGACGTCTGAGCCGAGCACGGCCGTGATCACCAGATTCGCGCCGCCGTTCACCTGGCGGGCAAGCACCACGCAGGCGCCAGCTTCTCCTGTCGTGCCGGTCTTGCCGCCAATCACGCCCAGTTGACCGAGCAACTGATTGGTGTTGGGGGATTGATAGTTGCGAGAATCTGGGCCGACCGAGAAAAACGAGTACGCTGGCTCGGCGACGATCCGCGCGAGACGTTCGTTCTGCATCAGCTCACCGAACATGATCGCGATATCGCGGGCGCTGGAGTAGGTATTCTCGGAGTCGATACCGCTCGGATTGGTGAAACGAGTGTTCTCGAGTCCAAGTTCATCCGCATAGTCGTTCATCGCTCCGACGAACGCATCGAGCGCGTCGTTGCGATCATCGCAGCCGCAGATTTGGGAGCCGACGTGCCGCGCCAGGGCCAGAGCGCCGTCGTTGCCGGAAGGCAGGAGCAGACCGTAGAGGAGGGTGCCGACGGTCAGCGTGTCGCCCGCCACCAGTTGCATGTTGGAGAACACGGTAATGTCGACCGTGTCCGATTCCTCGATCAGGACCTCGTCGGCGGGATTGCCATGCTGCATCACGACCAGCGCGGTCGCGACCTTGACCGTGCTGCCAATTTGCATCTGCTCGTCGGGATTGCTTTCGTAGAGCGTGATGCCGGTCGTGAGATCGTACGAGAACACGCCGCGGGCGGTCACCTCGGGGGAGGGGATGCCGCTGCTGGCGACGCCGTGTCCGGTCTCAAAACCGGGCCTGGCGGCCACTGGCGCGAGCGTGGCGGTGAGTAAAGTGAAGGCGATACACGCCGTCAGGACATGACGAAGCAATGTTGGCGTACGGTGCACGTAGGGCATCTCACATGTTTCACGTTCGGTGACCAATCCGGTCCGGGCAAGTATAGAGCCAACCAAGGGCGCCTGACCGAGGGGTGGCAACAGCGGACTCATCACCCAGGAAATGACGGTGGGCTTCGCGGGTCGAGGCCCGGTCCTGACGACCGGCACGCCCTGTCCGTCGTGTCAATAGGGGACAACGATCTGGACCCAAAGGGGAACCTCGTCCTCCAGAGTCACGCGATCGTTTTCGGGGCCCCGCTCCTTGCGCGGCAGCGTCTCGCTGGATATCGTCACGCCGATTCGCCCGCGTTCCTTAATCAGGGTGTCACCAACCAGGTTTGGCCAGAAATTTCCGTCCGGAAACACCACACGCCCATCGCTTCGTTCGGACAGCGCATCCATGAGATTGTCCAGTGGCATCTCGGTCCAATTCTTGATTTCTCGCGCGACAGGCGTACTTACCGGCACGAATGCCGTGAATGAGCCGCTGCCGGACATCCGCTCCAAACCCCGTTCTTTCAGCGTCGCGTTGTGCGAGCCGTGATGACCGACCTTGTAAAACTCGACCCGCCGCAACAGGTCATCGATGTCAACCCTGGTCCTGGCGGGTTTTGCGCCATCCACCGATTGCCACTTCTGGATGTCGTACCACGACAACCAGTTGCCGACCTGGGCGTCACCGACGAAGAGGAGCACCTTGCGCTCATCCGCCCGCTCGGCCGGGAGCTCGATCGCGAGCACAAGGCTGGTGTTATTCGTGAGGTGGTTTGCCTGAATGGCGAAGTCACTCGCCGAGGTGAGCCAGTCGACGTCGATTCGGCGCCAAAAGGAAGTGTCGTCAATATAGGATGCAAGCACCGCGTGGGCATCCGGGTCGTCGGTGGCGGCCCGCTCCGCATCCGAAAGGGCGACGCGAAAGGACCGGTCAAAGGGAAAGGTTTGCTCGTAGGTTTCCCATTCCAGCACCTGTTCCTGCCTTCGGATCGGGTCGTTGTCCTCGGCCAGAACGCCGTCCATCCCGAGCAGGTCGGGACCGAGCAGGGTCATCGCAAAGGCGTTAAGCCTCGACCGTTTGTCCTCCATCGCTTTGAGTGGGAATGCGGCGTCCAGTTCCGCGAGCGCCCGCGCCCTGAGCGAGCGTCCCAGGTCGCTTGCGGCAAATGCGGGATCGTCATCCCCGGCGAAGGTTTCCAGGTCTTTCGATGGTCCCGTCTGGCGCAGTCGCGTGTCGCTGCGTGGCGGCCCGAGCACGTAGCAAATCGCGTCGGTCTCGGGAACGGGACGAACCTCTCCCGGCTCGCAAAAGACGTGCCGATCCGCGGGCGCCAATCCCTTCGCCTTTTGGAACGCATCTCCAACCGTGGCCGCCGCGGCAAACGACATCCCATCGACCGGAGCATCGCCCAGGAACGACATCAGGCCGATCGCCGTTTTCTGTTCGTTCTCGAATCCGAGTCGCAGCGCCTGGTCGGCGATCCGGGTGAGCGCGCGACGCTGTTTTTCCTGAATCCGCTTGAGAATTCCCGGCAGGCCGGCCGGGTCGTCCTTCTCGGTCCAGGCGGTCCACAACCGGTTGACTTCGATCTTCTCCCACTCCTGCTCTGCCTTGATGAAACCGGAGAGATGATCCCAATGCTCGTGCGTCAGGATCAGGAGATCGAGACGATTCCCGGTCGTGGCGGCGATGTCGGCGACAATCGCCCGCATCCGCTCAGTATCGTCCGGAGTGCCCATCACCACGCCGCAATCGATCAATACGTGAACCGGACGGTCGTCAGCGATGGCGCCAGGATGCCTGGCGCGTGGAAAGGTCAGCAGGAAACAGTCGCCGAGACCCTGGGAGTACATTCTCACGATCACATCGCCCTGGAACCGCCGCTCGTCGATTTCTCCGCACGGATCGTTCCGTTCGCCAGTCTCCTCGACGGGGGCGCCTTTGACGTGCGGTGGCACTGGAGTGTTCCTTCCTACGGGCTGGAGACGCCATCCTGATCACGATGCAGGAGGGCGAAGGGTTCGCGCTCGATCTGGCCACGCTGGTCCGCGGCGTCGCGGGCGCCCACGCCGTACGACCGCGCGAGTTGCGCCGTTGGATGCTCAACCGCCTCGCCTTGCCAGTTCGTCTGCCCTACGATCGCCAACGATGCCGATGACCCGGCCACGGACGACGCCATGCGCATCACGAGTTCCCCGGGATCGCCCGCGTCCCTATCCGGCAAACGTCGATACAACCGCTTGTAGATGACATAGCGTATTGCCCAGTTGCGCATGTCGATCACGAGCGTGGCGCCACCGCGTCGAGGCAAAACGCCATCGGACGACCGGGGCGAGGTCGGGTGGGTTTGCACAACCTCCACCACCAGTTCGTTGCGAAACTCGCCAAGCGTGCCGATCCGCCGCGCCAGCCGCAGGTTGGAAACGGCAAAACCTGGTCCTGCGCCCCGCCGAAGATCGATGCCTGGCAGCAGGGATTGATTCGGATAACGGGTCTGAAGCTCTTGCAAGATCCCGTGTATTGCCGCCTGCGCTTCGAGAGTCTTTCCAAACAACTCTTTCCGGCTGCCGCCGGGCTGCCAGGCTTCGATCACGGGTCGCAACGCCCTGAGCGCCGAGTAATTCGACTCTTCCGAGTTTTCGGGCATGAGTTTTGTGAAAACGTGATCGGGCGCCGGTCCATTCCAACGTAAACTCTGCTCCGAAAGGGTCGCCACATCGCGCGGATAGATCCCCCACGAGCGGAAGGCGTCGATGAACGCGACACGGACCTCGCGGCGGTTGGAAGGCGCGAGATCGTAGTCGGCAGTGATCAGCGCGCGCAGGAACTCCCCGAACACGATGTCGACAGGAGGCAGGTAGTCCAACGCGCGAATGCAGGTGGTCAGCACGTCTTCGGCGGTTTCCGCGGCGGTGATCGCCAGCCGGTTGACGAGGTCTGGATGGATCTGGCCCGCCGAAATCACACCGCTGCCACCGGTTGCGAGACGCAGCAAGTCGGCAATCCGATCGTTGTAGAGATTCAGGAACGCATCGAACACGGCCGCGACGAGGATGCTTCCACGCTCGTGGGACTCGTGCCGCGACCGGAGCGCGCGCGGGTCGGGCATCTTTCGCTGCCACGTTCCGTCCTTCATTTCGCCCAACGCACTACGCAACGCTTCACGGTTCCCGGTCGCCTGACCGAATTGCTGGGCCAGTTGACCGAGCAGGTTGTTGGTCTCAAGGTCTCCCCGCGTCTTCGCGATCTGGTGCCGCAGCACTTCGGGATAGGTGAAATGTTGGAACAGCGCCATGATGTCGGCAAAGGCCTCATGAAAGGCCCAGGAGTCCCCGTGTCCCGCCTCGTTGAAGTACGGGTGCATGCCGTCCAACAGGGCGTGGGTCATCTCATGCACAATGATGTCGTGCGACAGGCACGTGAACACCATCCCGCCGGGAAAGTGTTTGCCGGAATCGTCGTCGCTGCCTGGGAAATAGCCGAAAAGCAAGGCGCGCTTGGTCGGACTGTAATACGCGTTCGCTTCTCTTAGGGCGTGCGGATACATTCGGAGGCGCTGCACAAATCGGTCTCGATTTCCATATCTTCGCTTTTCGAACTCCGTCTTGTGAAGCGACTCGGGCGTGTAATACTGCTTTTCTTCATAAAGCTCCCCGAGCCACGGCCGAATCGGCGCCCAGAACATGGGGCGACCGAGCGCCAGCTCGAACCGATGAATCGTGTTCATCGCTACCGCATACACCATTTGCTGGTGGAATTGTGGATCGCCTTCGGACGGCGTCAAGCCGTTCTGTCCCAGGATATGGGGATGGTCGAGGTCAACCGGCGCATACACACAACCGCTGGCGGGATCGACATCGATCACCTCGAGATACTCGCCGACAGGTCCAGGCTGGATCGATTCCCAGCGGGCCGGAACGGTGATCTGGCTGATCGGCGCGGTCTCCAACATCGTTTCCTGGCTGGGATCGAAGGCATAGACGCGGAGATTCCGCCAGGCCGGCGCGGGAGGCCCTGAGGTTGTCGTCATTGGGGCGGAACGAGGCTCCAACTTCCCTCTGTAAAGTGGGTGCTGGCGCACTTCTTCCAACGCGCGCTGCTCCTCCAGGCGTCGGCGCAATCGGGAAGATAGTTGTAGGGTGGCGGACTCGCTGAGGAGCCGATTGAACATTGGCAGCATCGACTCACTCGGCCGCCATCGCTGGCAACCGATGAGCAGGAATCGATCAGCCGCGAGCAGGGCTAACAGTTCGTCGTCGAGCGGTTTCAGTTGTTCACCCAGAAACCGCTGGAGCAAAATGTCTTCCTTGCGGCGTTCAAGTTCGGCTTGTTCGATTGCCTCGGTTTCCTCGATCGGGCCGGAGGCCCCGCTGGCGGCAAGCGCGAGCGAAACCGACGAGCGATCGAGGGCAGGATCGTCGTCAATGCCCCGCCACCCGGTGAAGAGTCCGGTCAAGGTGGAAACAATGTTGGAGGACTGCTTGTGAACGACTTTTTCGAAGCGCACGACCTCGGCGAAAGGCGGCAAATCGGATTCAAGCAACTGAAAGGCATTGGCGATTCCTGCCCCATGCCTACTCCGGCGCACGAACTCGGGTGAGGTGTCGGCGGTTTTCGCCAGCAGATACTGAAAGGCAAACGGAACCAGGCCCAGATCTCTTTTGTACTTCCTGGCGATTTCCTTGCGTCCACCCCAGTGGGAGAGCCACAGCGCCGCAAGACCCGCGACGCAGGCGGTGGCGAATGAAGTGCCGGTGCCCTTGCCGCTTTCGAAGGTCACTGTGGCATTCGTCATCCGGGTCCGGGCACACCACACATCCTCACCCGGCGCTGCGATGTCGACCATTCGACCCAGTCCCGAGTGCCGCCACGGTTCCCCGGCCGCATGCGTCGCGGCCACGGCAACGACTTCGGGAAATGCCGCGGGAAAGACAACAGTCGGCAGTTTGTTGCCCGCCGCGCTGACGACGATGATGCCTTTGGCGTGCGCCTCGGCGATGCATTCACGCAGGAAATTCGACTTCAGGGGTCCGCCGAGTGACATGGAAATCACATCGGCATCCTCCTTGACGGCATGGAGAATGGCTTTGCCAACATTGGCGAAATCGAAGTGAATCACCGATCGCGAAACGCGCAGCGGCAGGAGCATGGCGCCCGGCGCCACGCCACGAATTTCCTTGCTTCCACTGACGGCATCGTTGTTGCCGCTGACGATCACGCTGGCGGTTGCCGTGCCGTGGCCCGGCGACCGCAGAAACCCGGTGTCGAAGTCGTCTCGGCCGCCGCCAGGGTTGCTTTCCTGCCGCGTCCAGTCGAGATCGTCGGAGGCGTCTGCCGCCTCGCCGTCGATGAACGAATGGCCCGGCAAGACCAGCCGCTTGTTAATCTCAAAGTGATCGGAGTACCCGGTGTCGGGATGCGCGACCACGATGCCGGCGCCGGGAGCGTCTTCCGACTGCCGTTTTTTCTTCCAGAGATCCCACGCTTCCGCGACGTGCATCTGCTTCAGGTGCCAGTTAGACGCCTCCCGGGCTTTCTCAATGGCCTCTTGCGTCGCGTTGTCGTACGGTCGGCCCCAGAGTCCGAATTCATCCGCGCGAAGCCCAATCGTTCCCGTGTTGTCTGTGGTCGCAATCAGGAACAGCGGCTCGGTCGCCGTCACGCCCTCAACATCGTCAAGCGCGCGCAGGCGTTCCCAAAATTCGCCCAGGGGAATCGGTTGCGATCGTCCTCCCGACTCGACGCTGGGTACTCGGCCAGGAGGTCGAGCCTCGAACCAGCCTCGCAGGTTGGCGATTGCCTCTACGTCCCAGTTTGGCAGGGTGGCGGCAACTTTGCGGGAGACTACCGGCGTAGACGACCCGCAGCCACTTGCTGTTTGGTAACGGAAGGCGATACCGCGTGGGATCGGCTGCGAACCCGTCGTCGCTTCGTCGGCATCGGCATCGAACGATCGCACTGGCAT
>JACCUV010000091.1 GCA_013698495.1 Chloroflexia bacterium | reverse complement strand
GACTGGCCATTGACCGGAATCGGTCCATCGAACACGGTGACGCCATCGGCCACAATCACGACATAGAGTTCGGCGGTGGCCGTAATGTTGATGCTGGTTTCGAAGGCGCCAGAACTCCCATCGGCGGTATCCCCGGTCGTGTCGTCGGTCGCGGTCTCGTCCGGCGCCGGGTCGGTGTCGGTGGTCGAGGTGTCGACTGTCGTATCGTCCGTGGCGGCATCATCGGTCGCGGCGTCGCCAGTTGTGGCGGCCGTATCTGTGCCGGGACTTGCGGTAACTTCGCCGACTTCGGAGCCGAATGCGGTCATCATGAATGTGGCTGGATTCGAGCTGTTGTTCGTGACTGAGGCGTCGGTCGTGATCAGCTGTCCGTCGCCAGTGCCAAGCAATCCCAGGCCATCGGCTTCGATATCGATATCACCATCGGTCGATATGACAAGGGCAGGTCCGGTGTGGTCGGGCAATGTGGCCGTGTCCCCGGGTTCGAGTACATAGCGGATGATCTGAAGGTCAAACACGCCTTCGACGTAGTCATCGATCAGCGGGCTCTCGTAGAAGGCGTCGACCGCAACGCTATCCGAGTCTACAACCTCGAAGATCCAGACCAGGGAATCGTCAGAGTCGGCGAAGGTTGTGTATGGGTCTCCACCAGACTTGAAATAAACCTCGCCGGGGCTGAGCAACGCGCGTTTGCCGGTGACGTCGTTCCTGATCACGGACGTTCCGGTGACCTGATACACGAACGCGGCATTCGACACGGCCGGCGCAGCCTCAGAGACCGACGCGGGTTCGACTTCTCGCACTTGCCACACCGACTGATTGCCAGTCAGGAACGCAAGTCCGTGCGCCATGACCGCTGGATGCCCGGTGTCGGTGGCGGAAATCTGGATCACCGCGGCCGTCGTCACTGGCTCAGGGTCGTCCACCGGTTCATCGGCTTCATTGTCCGCCGCCTCCGCGGGCTCCTCTTCCGGGGCAGTTTCGGGTGAGGCGGTTTCATCGACCGGCTCGACGTCGTCCCCGGTGCCCGGAATGACGACGTCCGGCGTTTCCGGAGCTTCGGTCGCATCCTGGGCATGAAGCGCCGGCGCCGATCCCACGGTGACAACCAGCAACGTCGCAAGAACGAGCGTCAACCATCGCCAGTGGGGCAACTGCCCGGACTCTGCATGCCTGTTTGTCGATGCCATCCTTCGACTCTCCCTTCGCATCGCAACCGGATGCGGTATCCGCGAGCGTTCATGCAATATTGATGCCCCGCGCCTCTGCGTCGCACGCCGGGGATCTCCGGATCCCCACTCATGGGCAATGAACTCGGCCCAGGTTGACCGCCAGAATTCGCTTTGTCTTCACACTTGCGTCAGTTTAGCCTGAAACGGCGCCCAGTTGCGTCGATCCGATCCTCCCGATTGACGAACACGAATGAAATCATACAAGTATTCGAACGAGCATGTCCGAACACACTTATCATACACGGTCACCATCGTATCGTGAAATGGATCAAAACGCTACTGGCCGCACACGACTCATGCCCCGACAGATACACTTCCGTCACCAGTTCCCGTTCGGTCTGGGCAAGCGTTGTTCCATTTCACGTGAGGTCTGATTGAGCACATCCAAGTCACCTATCGCGCATCGTCGCGATCGCCCAATCGTCGCTGAGCCGGTCATTCTCTTTGCGCTTGCCGCGCTGGTGCTCGCGTCCAGCGCCTGGGCATTCAGTCTGCGCGGCGATCGGGACGATGCCCAGACCCGTGTGACCGAGCTGGAATCCGAGATCGATCTACTCCGGGTCCAGTCAAACGCTACTGCCTATCGCCTGGATCCGTCCGAGTCCGCCCCGTCAAACGCGCAAGGTACAGCGTTTTTCAGCCTGGCGGGCCCCGGCATGATCGGGGTTTCAAATCTCGAACAGGCGCCGGAGGGCCGTAGCTACCAGGTCTGGTACTATCCGACCGCCGAAGCGGCGCCATTACCCGGCGCGACGTTCGCAGTTGACGACGATGGCACGGGATTCATGCTGATTCCCGCCGATGTCGGCACATTCACCCTCATTTCAATCACGCTGGAGCCTGAAGGGGGAACGACTTCGCCAACGGGACCGGTGATGTTGAGCGGAACCACGGGGGGCGCTCGCGGCTGAACGGAATCGACGCGCCATATACTGCCCTGGGGGAGAATCGATGCCGACGTCGAAACTGGAGCCGTCGGTCAATGGCGGCTGGCTCGAGCCGATGTTGGTGAAGCTGCGGCGTCCACCCCATTCGGCCGCGGATTCGGAGCCAACCAAGCCTACGCACACAGTCCTTTCCGACTGGCTGTGGCTGGCGATGGCCATGCTGCTCAGCCTGGCGCTTCGCATTCCATTTTTTAAGATTCCGATGTTGGCCGATGAGGGAGGCTATGCCTACGCCACGCGAGGCTGGGTGGATGGCGCCGGCCAGCTTTATCACGATCTCTGGATCAGCCGGCCACAGGGCATCTTCTTCGTCTATGCGGGCATTTTCGACCTGTTTGGCAGCGACACCACGGCAATCAGGTTCGCGGCCTGGATCGCTATCGCGCTGACAACGATCGCGGTTTGGGGATTCGCCCGGATGTGCGTTTCCCCCTCTGCCGGCAACCTGGCGGCCGCGATCTTTGCCGTTGCCTCGTCTCTGCCGAATCTCGAGGGGTATTCGGCCAACGCCGAAATGTTCATGGGGCTGCCGGCTGCGCTTGCCGCCCTGTGGCTGTTGCATCTTGGGCGGACGAGTTGGTCCCCCTGGCAGTTGGTAGGGACTGGACTGCTGATCGGAATCGCCATTTCCCTGAAACCGTCCGCCGCGGTGATGATCGCAGTCGCGATCGGTTTCATCTACCTTATTGGCGACACATCCAACCACACCGGGCGACTGAAGCGAACAACCTGGCTTCTGACCGGAGTTGCAATTGTTGGAATCGGATCGGCGATTCATGGCTGGATGCTGGGCTGGGACGAGTTCTTTGAGGCAACTGTCAGCTATCGCTTGTCCGCCCAAAGTGCCGTGACCGTTGGCGTGCAACGCAATCTGGAGGCCATCGGCCGGCTCGCCTGGCGAGCCTCGGCCTTGATCGCGCTCACGGCAATCCTGCTGGTGGTCCGGTATCGAGCGGAACTTGAAGCGGCGGGTCGATGGCTCGGCGCCGCATCGCGATCAGCGGGAAGGTCTCCCCTGCGTTGGCGTTCTCGATGGCCAATAGACGGCGCCGTCAGCCATCTTGCCCGACCCGTCGACGACGGCAAATTGCTGTTGCGATTGTGGATGTTAGGGAGCCTGGCAGGGGCGAGCGTTGGCGGCGATTGGTGGTCGCACTACCTGATCCAAGTTGTGCCACCTCTGTCGATCTGGATGGGGTGGACCATCGTGCAGGTGTGGCCGACATTGACGGCGCCGTTCAGACCGGCGCTCGCGATCGCCACCGTCGTCTTGCTCATGGCGCCGTTTTGGGTCCTGGTTCATGGTTCGCCGACGGATATGGCGAGAACGATGTTCTCGCACCCCGGGTATCCGGCCCAGGAACAAGTGGCCGCCTACCTGCGAGAAGAAACCACACCGGACACCGAGATTTATGTTGCGTTCGATCAAGCGTCAATCTACTATCTGGCCGATCGCCCTCCCGCCTATCGCTATCTGTACGATCAGGAGCTTCGCGGGATACCGAGTTCCTACTCGGACCTGATTTCGATCATAAGCGGCCCGAACCGGCCGGAGTACATCGTCAGCACGCGCCAACCGGGACCGTTCGCCGACGACAGCCGGGCCTTCTGGCAAGTGGTGGGGCAATACTATGAACGTGTCGTGACCATCGATGACGTCCCGATCTATCGTGACAAAACGGCGATCGACGCGGAGGACGACTGACGGAGTCTACACCCGCCAGGGAGGAGATTCGTTGGCGGGAAGAATGCTGCCCGATTCGTCGACGGCGCCAGCGGTTGACATTCGTTCGTGCTGGAGAAAGGCCGCGCGGCCGACGACATGAGACGTGACCGGGGTGGTGATCAGTAGCGCGAGACAAATGAGGAGAAGTCGGCTGAATATCGCTTCCCCACCGACCGCCATTCCCGAGACCGCCAGCACCACGACCCCAAGGAACACCGATTTGCTAGCGCCGTGGAGCTTCGTGTACACGTCTGGCAAGCGAATCATCCCGATCACGCCGAGCGTCATCAAAATTGCCCCGAAGATCACCAACACATCGAATACATATGGGCGCATCGACTTCCCCTTTCCCTAAAACACGCGTCGCTCGCTGTGATAGCGAGCAGCCGCGATCGTCGACACGAACGACACGAGCGCCAGCAACAAGGCGGCATCGAGGTAGTATGACGACTCGGTCGTAATTGAATAGAGAATGAGTACAGAAATCAGCACCAGCGACATGGCGTCGAATCCGACAATGCGGACGATTGACGAGTGTGTTCTGATCACGAGTCCGAAGCACACGCAGAGCAACCCGGTCATCCAGATCATGGCGGCGTAGTACACAACATCGTGCATCAGTTGGACTCCTCGTCATCTCGCTTCGTCTCGCGATGGGCCGGGATGTGGGAGCCGTATTCCCACAATTTGTAGTAGCGTTCAGCCTCCCACCGCAATTTGTCCGGATCGCTGGCATCGATGTAGTGGACCAGCATCGACCGATCATCCCAGTCGATGTCGACCAGGAACGAACCTGGCGAAAGGGTCACCAGCAGGCCAACCATGCCCACCCCGACGAGAGAGTGATTGGTCAGCGGAATCTTGACAATACCGGGATGATCGAGTTTCCGCACACCGATCACGTACGAGGCGACAATCCAGGTGCCCTTGATCACATCGACCAGGAGCATCCACAGGAACCTGGGCATGAACAGCACGATGTGGAGAACGTACCCTGCCTCTGGCGCCGCCTCCGGGAAGATTGACTTGCGGTATGTCGCCACCAGGGCGCCGCCGAGGATCGTTCCGAGCACGATGTCTTCCCAGGCGAAACTTGCCAGGGTCAGACAATAGATAGCAGTGAGACTCGTGACGACCATGGCGAAATACATCATGGCGCACGCTCCGGCAAGAGCGCCGATGCCTGTTGGGCGAGCGCGAGCAATGGCTCGGGGAAGACGCCGATCGCGACGATCGCCAGCGCGATCACGACAACGGGGCCCAGGGCCCCTCGCGTGGTGGCTTCGTCGGCCTCTTCGTTGACCCAGAAACGGGCGCGGTAGAGTTGAAACATGTACACGAACGAGAGCGCGCCCCCGACAAAGACAAGCGCAACGATCCACGGCTGGTTGTCGTCGAGACTGGTCTGGAAGACTGCCATCTTTCCGAAGAATCCGCCCGCCGGAGGAACCCCGGCGACGCTGAATGCGCCAATCGCAAACGCCGCGCCCGCAATCCACCCGCGCAAGCTGGCCGCGAGGAACAGGAGCGCCTTGTTCAAGGCGTTAACTACCGCGTACACGATTGCGGCGGCGTATCCCGCCTCGCCGCCGATGCTCAACGCGATCAGGATGTACCCAACCTGGCCGATCGCCGAATAGGCAAGCACCTCGTTGGGCGTGTGCCGGGCGATCGCCTGGATTCCACCGTAGACGATACTGATCGCGCCCAACGCAATCAGGATTGGGGCGCCAGCTTGCAACTCGCG
>JACCUV010000072.1 GCA_013698495.1 Chloroflexia bacterium | reverse complement strand
ATCCCCGCCGTGCTCAGCTTGCTTGGCGACAAGATTGACTGGCCCCGACGCCGCAATTACGAGGCCTATGCGAAGGAACACGCTGCCGACGATCCGCACAACCTCGAACTTGTTTACAAGGGTTTCTGGGGCCGGATCACCAAAACGGTCATGGCCCGCCCCGTGATCGGCGTCGTCGTCGCCGTTTCCCTCCTGCTGCTGGCCGCGGTCCCGTACCTCGATATCAACACTGGATTCGCCGGGGTCGAGTCGATGCCGGAAGACAGCCACGCCCGGCAGGCATTCGAGATCCTCGACGAGGAGTTCTCGGCTGGCCGTCTCGCCCCGATTCAATTTGCGATCGAAGGCGATCGGGCCTCGGTCGAAACCGCCATCGCCAACCTCAACACCGCCCTCGCCAGTGAAACCGTCTCCGACGGCAACGGCGGCGTGAAACCGGCCTTCCTCCCGATCTCACCCGAAAGCTGGGTTCGCTGGAACGAGACCGGCGACATCGGCCTGCTTGAAGCCACATTGAACATTCCGGTCAACGATGCCCGATCCTACGCCGAAATCGAGCGACTTCGGGACGTGGTCGTGCCTGCCGCCTTCGAGGGAACCGGGGCGACCGTCTACGTCACCGGCGAAACCGCCTTCAACCAGGACTTCTTCGACCTCGCCAACGATTATGCGCCGATCGTGATCGCCTTCGTGCTGGCGTTGAGCTTCCTCCTGCTCTTGCTCGCTTTCCGCTCGGTCGTGGTCTCGGCCAAGGCGATCGTGATGAACCTGCTCTCGGTCGGGGCCGCCTATGGCCTGCTTGTGCTCGTCTTCCAGCACGGCGTCGGCAACGGCATCCTGGGCTTCCAACAAACCCCCACGATCGAGGCCTGGATTCCGATCTTCCTCTTTTGCGTGCTCTTCGGCCTGAGCATGGATTACCACGTCTTCCTGCTCAGCCGGATTCGCGAGCACTACGATCTCAGCGGCAACAACACCGAATCGGTCGCAGTCGGACTGCACTCGACGGCGAAAATCATCACTGGCGCCGCGCTGATCATGGTCGCTGTGTTTGGCGGGTTCGCCGCGGGCCGCCTGGTGATGTTGCAGCAGATGGGCTTCGGCCTGGGGGTCGCCGTCCTGATCGACGCCACACTCGTTCGCTCCGTGCTCGTGCCCTCGGCGATGGCGCTGCTCGGTGACCGCAACTGGTATCTCCCGAAGTGGCTCGAATGGCTGCCGGACCTCCGCGTCGAGGGTGTCCCGATGCCCGTCGCCGCCCCCAAACCGGTCGAGGTTCCTGTTGGCGCCACCGCCGGCGAGTAGACCTGGCGCTCACCCGTACCGATTCACGTCAGGACGCCGCATCCCACCCGATGCGGCGTCCTCTTGCGCGGCGCAAAGTGGATCAATCAACGAGAGATCCTGTCAACGTGCGACAATCGGGATGGATGTTCAATGCGACACGGTGGCGCCAAGAGGAACGTGTGGACGAAAAGACTATTCCAGCCGAGGGATTGCCAGAACCGGCCGGAATGGTCGGTGAACTGAATGTCGACGATCTACCCGACGGGTATCGCTATGGCGTCACCCGCTACGCCGACCTCATTCTTCGGGAGGCCTTCCCCGAGCGCTTTCGTGAGCTGCGCGAAGTCCTGACCGAGTTCCGAATCGACGTCGACGAATTGACAAGCGGTGGTGGAAGTCGCGCCACGCAAACCATCCGCTTCGACTCGCTGCTCTATGCACGCGGTTGGGGGCGACGCAACATCACGATCGCGAAACTGATCGACGATCGGATGATTCATTCCACCCGAGGCCATGAGATCGACATGTTTGGAGTCCGTTCTGTCGGCGAGGACTATCCTGGAATCGCCGTCGAGATGGAGTGGAACAACAAGGATCCCTTCTTCGACCGCGATCTCATCAACTTTGCCGCGCTCCATCGCGAAGGTGCTCTGGCGGTTGGCGTCATCGTCACCCGGGGCCCTACCCTCCAGAAATATCTCGGCCAGGTGATTAAAACCGGTTCCAGGGCGGGTAGCAAAAAGTACGGGACATCGACAACGCATTGGGACAAGATCATTCCCCGGATCAATCTCGGCGGTGGTGGCGAGTGCCCACTCCTCGTAGTCGGGATCGAACCCACTCGTGTCGATGGCTTCGATGTCATCGAAGGCGCCTACGACGCAGGCGAAATGCTCTGGTTACCAACTCATTTTGCCCGCGATGTGATAAGATCTAATTGTGGTTGACGATAAGATCCATTCGGGAGCAAACATGGCGATACGGGCAGTTCCTCTTCGGGAGATGCAACCTCCCCCACCTCTTCCCCACATCGACGGCGGTTTCAAGACAATCCTCGCCGATCCACCGTGGCGTTTCGCCAATCGAACCGGCAAGGTGGCGCCCGAGCATCGTCGGCTCGACCGCTATTCGACCCTCGAACTCGAGGACATCTGTGCCCTTCCAGTCGCCAGCTCCGCCGCCGTCAACGCGCACTTGTACCTGTGGGCGCCAAACGCGCTGCTTCCGCATGGATTAAGAGTGTTGGAGGCATGGGGATTTCGCTATGTGTCCAACATCGTCTGGGCCAAGCGTCGAAAGGATGGCGGCCCCGATGGTCGCGGTGTCGGCTTCTACTTTCGCAATGTCACCGAAATTTTGCTCTTTGGGGTGCGGGGCAGCATGCGCACACTGCAGCCTGGACGATCTCAGGTGAACATGATCGAGACCCGCAAGCGCGAGCACTCTCGCAAACCCGATGAGCAATACGGACTGATTGAGTCATGCTCACCGGGACCCTACCTCGAGTTGTTTGCCCGTCATGCTTCGCCCGGCTGGACTGCCTGGGGCGATGAAGCTGATGAAACCATCGAGCCGCGTGGTCAAGTCCATCCCGGCTATGCAGGCGGGCCGATCCAGGTTCCGCTGCTCGCCTCGCACGTCCGCGTCAGCGATGCCACCGCCGATGCGCTCGGCGCCGAACTGCGACGCCACTACGAGTCGGGTCGCTCGATCAGGGATCTTTCCCTGGAAACGAGCTACTCCATCACTCGAGTGCGATCGCTCCTTCACCGGGCGGACACCACCCTACGCGAACGCGGCGCGCCTCATTCGGTCTCAGCCGAAAGCTCCGACCCCGGCGTCTACGACACCAGTGGCGAGTAACCCATCGAACCTGCCTCCACTACGGCTCATCACCCGTCGTCACCGGCAAGTCGGGATCGAGCGACCACTCCGCCCACGAGCCGGTGAAGAGGGACACGCGTTCATGTCCGATCAGGCGCAGCGTGAAGTACGTCACCGCCGAGCGCACCCCCGTCGAGCAGTAGGGAATCACGTGTTTGTCTGGCGTCACCCCGGCTTCCTCGTACATCGCCCGCAACTCGCCCGCCGGTTTCCAGAACTTGGGCGCCTCCGGCAACGCGTTGAGCGGGAAGTTGACGTTCACCGCTCCCGGAACATGCCCTTCCGCATACTCATCCGCGGTTCGGGCGTCGACGATCGCCACATCCGGATCGTCCAGGCTGGCCACAACCTCGTCGACCTGGGCAATGACATCCGGCCGGGGATCGCCCACGTATGGCTCCGTCGCCGGGAACTCCGTTCCGCCCGAACCGATTTCGACCTCGTTCCCAGCCGCCTGCCAGGCTGGCAGTCCGCCATTCAGCACCCGGACATCGTCGTGGCCCAGATAGTGCAACACCCACCACAACCTGGCCGCAAACAACGTGCCTTCATCGTAGGCGACCACGGTCGTGGCCAGCGTGATGTTGAGTTCGGAGATCGTGCGCTCGACATCTCCTCGCCACGCCGCCAGCGAGTCGTCAGTGGTGTCGGTCACCTCCAGCGCCGGCCAGTC
>JACCUV010000067.1 GCA_013698495.1 Chloroflexia bacterium | reverse complement strand
TTGAACGTGCTCTCGAACACCTCCCGCTGCGGTCCCGCCCCTTGCCAGTCGAACGAGCATCCCCACGCTCGCTCCACGTGACCCACGATCGCCAGCGCGCCTCCCTTTGGATGCCCGAGCAGCCGCTTCGGGAGGGCAGCAACGAACGCATGGGGCGCCAGTGGCGCCGCCTCCTCAAACGCATGGTGGGCGAAGTCGTCGAGGCGAGGCGTGCCCGCCCCGTAGCAGGCAAAGTGAAACCCGATCACGCCCTGCAGCCGTGCCCCGTCGCCGATGTCGTCCGCGCCGAGGTAGAAGTCCTCGGATAGTGCTCCCTTGTGATTCTCCGGACCTGGCCAATCCTGGCAGACGAGTGCGCCCTGTTGTGGAAGCAGCCGCGGATCGTCGACCGGAAAACCGATCCCGTGGCTGGCGGTGAAGAGGAAGGCCGGAGTTTGATCGCCACCCAGCACCTGCCCCAGCCGTTCCTTCGTCGCCTGTCCCGGACCGACGATCGTCTCGACCGACCATTCAGGTTGGTCTGATTTCAGGAAGACGGCGAGCGGCGCGACGAGTTGCGTGGCGCTCAGCGCGGTCGCGGGATCGCCGTCATTGCACACACCGAAAAACACCGCCCGTCGCGGTCGGCTGACCGAGGACTCGGTGGTTACGACACTGTCGGCATACCGGGCATACTCCTCGATCGTGTCGAAATGAACCCGGCCGACCGCGCGCACAACATCGAGCTGATACTGGAAGTGGAACGGAATGGTCTCCGGATCGCCCACAATCAGGAGGTAATAGGGAACCTTGTCCGGATTTGCCGGACCGGGACCCACACCAAACCGGCCCAGGAAGTCGTACGCCGATTCGCCGGGGTGGCAGCCATCTTCCCCAACGTACTCGCGATAGCGCCGTTCGTCGGTAGCGGCCGCGCCCAATCGGCGATGATCGAGCAAGGGAGCCAGCGCCTCGCGAATCGCCGGATCCGCGTCCCGCGCGAAAATCACGCCCCAACCGGTCTGCGCCAGGTCCGTCGGGTCACGACCTGCCACCATGTGGTACGACGGCTGCGTCTGCACGAAGTGGCGAGCCTGCAAATCCTTGCGATGCTGCACGTCGAGCCGTTCGCCACGGGCAAATCGCGCGACCTGCGCCGTCGTCAGCGGCGGCAAGAGGTAGTCGCCGGTCGCGCCATTCAACCCATTGAACACCAGCGATTGAGAAGGATCCTCCATTGCCACACTTTCCTACCGAACTGGACGCCATCATTGATCAGTTGACACTCTCGGGTTCCTGGCTATCTGGCCGCGGCTTTAGCCAACGCTGACGCTGAAATTCAAGCCATCCTGATGGAATGCGACCAGGATGATCCCCGAGTATTCAGGCAGCAATTGGCTCACCGTGTCACTGGCGTACAACTGCACGGTAAACCGGTGCTCGATATTACTGCCGACCATAACGTCCTGATATCGGCCAGCGGGCTCGGCGTCACCCGGCATCAGTTCACCAAGAACGAAGGACTCCATATCGCTGAAAGCGAGGGATGCTCCCAACTGATATTCCACATAGGTGGTGTTCCCTGCGTCGTCGAACCGAACATAGAGGCCGCCACCATCGTTCAACTGGTAGATGGCGATGCCGTCCGATCGATGCTCAATGAACGTGAATGAGTCGTCCCAGTCTGTCTGATTAAAACCGAAGACGCCAGCGTCGCCCGATTGGGCCGAAACCATTGGCGCCCGTGCGCCGATCGGCTGGCTCGTCCCCGCCAACATCGCGATCATGACCAGGCAAGAAACGAGTCGCAGGTGTTTCATCAGAACTTCCTCCTGTTGGCAACGCGATCGTTCAAGGCCGCTTCAATTGTGTGCTCATTCGCAACTCGGTTCCCATTCCTCCGGCTCCACATGGAGATGGTCCACCACTTCCTCTTTGGTCAAGGAGCGACCGGCCCGAGCGCAGGCGATGTCGACCCACTCCTCAGGTTCGAGATGCCAAACGATAATCACGCCCATGGCATCCCCCGATGCCAGGTAACGCCCATCCTCATCGAACGCGAGGGCGGTCACCGCGCCGGCATGACCAGGCAGTGGACCGAGCATCTCCCACCCGTCGTCCGTCTCTTCCCAGAGGACGACTGCCCCATCTGCATCTCCGGTCGCCCGCAGATTGCCATCGTTGGTCGTCGCGACACTGACAACTTCTGGAGTGAGTTCGTCTGGTGTGAGTTCGTCGGGCAGCTCGCCCACGTCATCAAGTTCCGACTGCTCCAGTTGGCCGCCCTCCTCGCACGAGGGTGGCGCCGCACCTTCACGCTCAGGCAGGAGGAAGGCGCCTGGCGTGCCCGATTGGGTAGGCAGTATCGGGGCCGCCGGCGCCAGATCGGACTGCTCACTCGATGGACTCGCCGCGGGCTCTGAAGGAATCGGTGTGGTCGGGATCTGCGCCAGATCCCACGAAGCGCCCGGTCCGTCCTCGCTCTCAGAGCGGAGGAAGATACCATCGAACGACAGGCTCACCACACAGGACGCTTCCGCGAGTTGCGAACCATTCGCCGGCTGGCCGATCGGCGGCGCCCCGATCGGATTCCAGAGCGAGACCGCTCCATCCACGTTCCGTGACGACAACCATCGACCATCGGCCGTCAACGCCAATTCCACAACCGCCTGCCCCGTTGGCGCGGACACCGAGGCCGTCTCTGTCGGGAGCGGAATCACGTTGGCGGTTCGCGTCATGTCCCATCGCACGATTTCCCCGTTGGCGTGACCCGAGAACAGCGTCGACGGGTCCAATGGGTCCATCGCCAGGCTAGTGACGGGGCCGTGTGTTGTCCGGGACGCACGTCGTTGTTCGGTCACGGTGCGATCGTCAAGTCGCCACACGAACAAGCCATCTTGTCCGCCAAACACCATGAATCGGCCATCCTCGGTGATCGCAATCGCCTCCACAGCGGTGCTCAGCGACGGTGCAACTGGCTCCCCGCCTTCCTGTACCTCAAGTGGACCTTCCCACGGCCAGATGGCTCCAGTTGCGTAACCGGCGACGATTTGTCCCGAGCCGGTTTGGGGCGTGAACGCTAGGCTGCGCAAGCCGGAGCCGCAAGGCGCCACCTCGGAGGGGGGGCGAAGCGTATCGACCGGCTCCGGAACTTCTGGATTCAACACGTTCCAGATTCCTATGGCGCCGTCGGAGTATCCGGCGGCAAGGACGTCGCCCCCATCGAAGATCAGATTGGTGACGGTGACGAGTGTTGTGGGAAGCAGACTATCGGTCTCGGTGACGCCACACCCCGCATCCGGGTTCGGTGCGGGAATGGTTCCGATCTGCTCGAATTCGTGGCGATTTGTCTCGTTCCAGATGCCTATTGAACCATCCGCATTTCCAACAGAAAGCAACATCCCGCTTCCTGAGTCAGGGCTCGACAGGGCCAAAGCAGTTGCGCCTGCCCCACCTGCGCCCTCCGCCAGGAAATGCGGATTTGACACGTCAAGAGGCGCGTCGAACCGAGGGATCGAGAGTTCCAGAAGCACGACCTGGCCCTGGCTGGTGGTCGCCAGCAACCGGCCGTCGTCGCTTATCGCCAACGGCGCCGCCGCGTCCCGAAGCAGCACCGAAGTCGATTGACGTGCATCGCCAGACTCTGATGAATTGTCAACGTGAATCGACGCGATGAGGTGCGGCTGGGCAACGAGAGCGTTGAAGAGCGTGCGCTTCGCGCCAAAACCGAGCGGGATATCTTCCCGATCGAGATACTCGACTGCTTCCACCGCAAGCAACAAGCCGAGGTCCAGTTGGTCCTCTTGCGCAGCCCCCTGCGGCAACCTCGAAAACGCGCTGTCGGCCCATCCGCTCGCAATCGCGAGAATAGTCGCTCGCTCGTTCTGGCTGGATTCCTCCAATCGCCAAAAGACGACCGCTCCAAGAATGGCCAATGCGATGGCCAGGGCGGGATACATGATGCGTCGAGCCAGGACCGCGCCACTCTGGTCTATGAACCGGCGTTCATAATCGCGCAACTTGACCCCCGGCTGCCGGGACCACCGTTTTGCGGCTGCCCACTCCCGGGCGCCCAACAAGTTGGTTGGCGGTTGTCCCGCCCGGTCCCAACCGCTGGCCTTGCGCTGCGCTTCGCTCAGGTGAGTCCTGGCCCAGCTGGCGTTGCTTGCCAATACCGGTCCAATCATCCGGTCGTGGGCAAGCTCGTACCGCACCGCCTTGAGCCGCGTCTCGCGGTTCACCAGCTTGGCATCGACCAGGGCAGCGACGATGTCGTTGTCGAGACCGCCACTCTGCCCTGCTCCGTGCGCCACCTGACCGCGTATCCCCTGCTCCCGGAGAATCAGCCCATGCTCGAACCAGTCTCGAATATCCCGCTCCTGCGCATCGGGCGTCAACTCGGCGATTCGCGCCACCTGCCGGTCGTAATACTCGCGCAGCGCGGTGTCGACATCCCCCGACTCCTCAATTTGCTCTGGCGTGATGATTGCGCCGGGCGCAGGCTGCAACTGTTCCCAAAGGTTGTCGCACACCAACTGGAGGTGGATCGGTTCGATGTAGAGCGCATCGTCGATGAGTCCATCGGATGCTGCCGGGTCGTCGCCGTGCCTGCTCCCACCGCCCAGGTCGTTTAGCAAGCGCGTCACGGCATCGTCGGCGAAGGTGACCGGTTCGAGCGGCGCCGAATCTGCATTCCCCGGCGAGGCCCGCATCGCCAGGGGCGGTTGGATGATTGCCTGGCGCGCATCCTCTCGTTGCAGGAGATCCAGCCGAAAGTGATTGGCGAGCCGCGTCGGCACCGCTCGCCGGTATGGATCGAGCCCGGCGAGGTAGTCCTCGCGAAGGCTGAACACGGCCCAGCGGGAGTGATCGGAGAGGGCGCTTGCGACCTGGCCGAAGAATGCGATCCGCGCCTTCCGGGCCGTGCGGCTGGCGGGTTCGATCGTCAGGATTTCTTCGAACTGGTCGAAGATCAGCACATCGAACTCGGGCACATCCTCCGCGGGATCGCTGGCGCTTTGCCGCGGCAACCGATCCAGGTACTCCTTGATCGTCAGCCCGCCCAGCGCGGCGGGCTCGATGCCGAGCTTCTGACCAGCCGGCAGGCCGTCTTCCAGGTGGCGAATTGTGCTCGCCACGAAGCGGTTTGCCGGTCCGTTCAGAGGCGGCTCCATGTTCACCCGAATCACCGGCAGCACCCGAAACCCCTCGACTCTGAGTGCAGGGTTGAGCCCGGCCTGAAGCAAGGAGGTCTTGCCGGCCCCGGACGGCGAATAGAGCAGCACGATCCGCTCGGCGATCGTGAGATGAATCAGTTCCTGGAGTTCACGTTCCCGTCCAAAGAACCAGGAGGCGTCTTCCCTGGTGAACGACCTCGGGCCCACGTACGGGTTCGGCGCCACCTGGCTGTTCATCGCCGCCTCGTCGGCTTGCAATTGCGTTCGGCCAACTCACCAAAGTTGATGGGGTAGGTCGGGTAGGCGCCGAAGCGGTCGACCCACCGCTCGTCCAGCACGGTAAGGAAGTCGGCGCTGCTGCCCCAATAGATCGCCCGCTGCGACCCGATATTCGCGCTGTCGAAGTATTTCACCAGGTACTTTCGCGCCCACGCGGTGTCCAGGCCCCGACCTTCCTCCGGCCGCACCTGCACGGCCACATGGTGATAGTTCTTGAGCCGGCTCTTCGGCTGACTGGCGATGATCCGCATCAGCACCCGAAAACCCCAATCGGACATCTGGAACCCAATAAACAGCAACGCGCTATTCGCAAGCGCCTCGCGCACCACGAGCGGAATCGTGTCCTTGTCGGCGGTTGCGCCAATCAGGTAGTCGAAGTAGTCGTCTTCCGTCAGCATCACCCGCGAATGATGCTCGTGCTGGTCGAGATGACCGTACAGGTGATAGACCAACGGCGCGTCCCACGGCAGGTTCGAGGCAATGGCGTCTCCAAACTGCCTCCCATCGAGCGGGCCTTCCTGAGGGTACTCTCGGTCTTCCACATGCCAGCGGAACACTTCCTGGCGCGACCTGCGCCCGCTCTCGGTCAGCGCCGCGGTCAGCAAATTGTCCGGGTTGGTCGTGATGTAGACCGGGAACGGAAGGCGCGCCAGCACTTTGTGGGGTTCCAGATTGTCCTGCCGCAACTGCTTGCCGACCGCGTCCATCACATCGAGGAGGTTGCCGTCGCGAACCTCGGGCGGCAGGTCCTCGCTGTAGTGCTCGAGAATTCGATCCGTAAACCAATTGCGCAAGTCGTCGCGAAGCGCGGCATCACCTACCTGCGTATGCACGTACTGGGCCACATGCGGCAGATCGTCCATTTCATGCGGCGGCAACGGGAACGCGCGCTTCTGGGCCCAGCGGCGGGCAATCATCCGCGGCGCCCCAACGAGCCCCTCGAGCAGTCCCGGGCCAAGGAAAACAGTGCATCGCTGCGCGCAGATGTCGTCGAGCAGCCCTTCCCAGTCGAATTCATCCTGACCGGAACTGACTACCATCTCAGGCTCGTACCAGATGCTGCCGTCCTGCAACCGCATGAACAGCACCGGCATCCAGGCATCGGGCCGGTTCTTGACGGCCGCGCGGGCGGACGCCACTGCCTGGTCGACGAGGCCGTTCTCAAGCAAACTGGCGAAGAACGCAGGCATGAAAACCTTGATCGTCTCCATCGTCACGTTGCCCTGCATCGCCAGTACGGCCGATACGCCGGCGCTGGCGATCAGCGGACCCACAGCCGCCAGCTCGCCACGGTCTTCCGCATGAGCCTCCGCGTCGCCGCTGGCGCTCATGCACGACGCCAGCACGACGAGCCGCGGTTTGTGTTCGAGTTCCCACAGCTCATGCACGAGGCGTCCGCCGGCAATCACGTCGGCAGTGCCGTCCGCCTGCTCCAGCCAAAGTTTCGGCTGACCCTCGATCCATTGCCCGTGGCAGACGAGGTAGAAAATGTCGTAGCCTTCGCCTTCCCGGAGCCGTGCTTCGATGTTGTCCAGCGTCGCGTTGCCAAGCGCGGCGTTTTCGCCAGCCGCGAGCACGTCAACGGCTATCCCGCAGGCTTCCAACCCCGCCTTGGCCAGTGCGAGATCGCGCGCCACATTGATCCGCGCCAGGGGCGGTCCGTTCACGCCGTTCGACCAGGCGTCGACGTTGGTCGGATCGGCGATCGCGACCAGCGCCTTCAGGTCGCCCTTGCGCCGCAGTTGCACCACTTGCCATTTGTCACTGCTCAGGTAGCGGGAGAACAGGATTTGCTCACTCATCGCCAGCGTCGCCCCGGCCACGCCGGTCGGGGCGGTCGGGTCCGGCACGGTTTCCCAGAGGAGATCGTGCAATTCCATGGCATTTGACTGAATGTGCAAACGCAGCCGAAGGCGGGGATTCGTCGCAATCGCCTGATGCAATACTCTGGCCGCGTGCTCCCCGCCGAAGAATGCGTCACCCAGCGTTTGACCATGCCTGGCGACGCCCGAGCCATCGAGGTCCAGCGCCGCGTCGGTTGTGTCTTTCCGGAACGCTTCGAGATCGAACACCACTTCTTCCGGTTCGGTCCGGATGTCGGTTTGGGTGTCCCTCCGCTTTGACTGGCCCTGCTGCCTCATGCTCACGGAATAGGTTCCAGGGCCTCTCCTGCTGATCTCGACCTCGAGGTTGGCGACATCCGTCATCGAAGGCTCCTCCCGCTCCCGAAGTCGTGGATGAGATGCGGTCCCGAGAAACGCGGGATCGTCTCCGCCCGTACCCGGGTTTCGGAACGCAAGGTCGCACTTCGTGCATCTGACTGAAGGGTTCCGCGCACGTCGAACCAATGCCAAAGCGGGTAGGCATTGGCAACTGCACTGGCCTGGTCATGATCGGACGGCTCGACCATGTACGATCTCAATTCTTGCGTCGCCGGGGAGCAGCCGGACTGCTCTTTTTCGTGGGACCCACCTCTGCTTATATCACAGCCGCGAACGCAGGTGAATCACCCGACAGTCCTATCCCGGATTGCTCGGACACTCAAATGCGAACCGCGCCTCAGCCCAGCCGTGTCAGTTTGCCGAGCGCCACAGCGCGGGGGGCGCCAGTTGCGCCTGGCACATTGGTCGGATACCCGGCCAGTGAGTCGTGGGCGATCAGGGCGAACGCCATCGCCTCCTTTGCGTCGCCATCGAATCCGATCGCATCTGTCGCCATCACCGGGATGCCTGCCAGGTCGTCGCCGATCATCCGCATCAGTTCGGGATTGCGGCAACCACCGCCATTGACAAGCACCTGATCCGGCAACTCGGGCAACCACCTCCGGTAGGCATCGCCAATCGACCGTGCGGTGTAGGACGTCACGGTTGCAATCAGGTCGAGTCCACGCTGCCGGGCGGTCTCGTCATTCCCGGTCAGCGCTCCTTCTACGAGGTCGATCTCGGCCATCATTTCGCGGCATTGAGCCATCCCGTAATATTCCCGGCCAGTCGTCTTCGGTGGCGCGTCGGAGAGGTACGGATCCTCCAGCAAGTGATCGGTCATGCCTGGAATTGGCGATCCCTGCGCCGCAAACAACCCATCGCGGTCGTAGGTTTGGGCGCCACTCGTCAGCAGTGTCACCAATCCGTCGATCAGGATGTTGCCGGGGCCGGTGTCGAAGGCGATCACCTCGTCCAGCCCGCACCCCGCCGGCAGCCAGGTCACATTCCCGATGCCGCCGATGTTCTGGATGCAGCGACTCTGCGCCAGGTCGGTCATCGCCGCCCAATCGAAGTACGGCGCCAGCGGCGCGCCCTGCCCGCCGACCGCCATATCGGCCACCCGGAAATCGGCCATCACCGGCGCCCCAGTCCTCGCCGCGATCACGCTCGCCTCGCCGATCTGCAGTGTCGAGGGCGTCGACAGCGGCCGTTGCGGATCATGCGCCGGTTGGTGCCACACGGTCTGCCCGTGGGAGCCGATCACCTCAACGGTGGCGAGGTCGACACCGGCTTGCTTCGCCACCTCGGTTGAGGCATCGGCGAAACAAGCGCCAACCACCACATTCAGCGAGCAAAGCCGCGCCACGGCATTGGATTGATCGTCGTACAGCGCCAGCAGCTCGGCGCGGACGTCGGTCGGGTAGGGCACGGTCTCGAATGCGAGCAATTCGATCTTCGCGGTTGCGGCATGCCCCGCGATGCGGACGATCGCGACATCCACGCCATCCACCGACGTCCCGGAAATCAACCCAATGCATATCGCCCCTTCAGCCGTTGTGGTGGACATGCGATGACCCCGCGCATCTCGTAGGGGTCGACCCCGTGTCGACCCGACTTTCTGTTCTCAATCTCGGATGGCCCCCGCGATCGTCGCGGTAAACCGGGCCCGCGTCTCCATGTACGCGGGATTCACAGTCGGGTGCACCCGGTTCGTCAGCAGCACGATGAGCAACTCATGCTCCGGGTCCATCCAC
>JACCUV010000179.1 GCA_013698495.1 Chloroflexia bacterium | reverse complement strand
CGAGGTGGAAATCTGGTTCGGATTCGAGAACGGGATGATCTACTTGCTCTCCGGCGGTGGGCTGGGGAAAGACTGGACGCGCAACATCCAGAAATCGCCGGCGGTGCGGTTTCGCGTTGGCGATGTTAGGGTTGCAGGGCCGGCCCGGGTCGTCGACGATCCAATCCTCGAAGCGCGGATCCGACGCGTGGTCGGCGGCAAGTACTATGACTTCGACCCCGATGGCGGTGCGCCAGTTCCCGACGAATGGTCCCGCACCGCCTCCCCGGTGGTGATCGAGATCGTGTAAGGCAAGCTCGATTTTGCCCTTGCGCGCCCGGGTTTCGGTTGCGATGATCCAGATAGGGTCGACACCCTTTCGACAATCCCAGGGCGGGCTCGATCGACCCCTACCAGGCGCCCTGACCCGACCGAGAGCGACGATGTCCCGATCGAGCGAGGACCATCCCACCACGACCGGCAAGCGCCCGCCTTTCTCCGGTGGGCGTTTGTACTACGGCTGGATTCAGGTCTGGGTTGTGTCGTTCACTGAACTTGTTTCCTGGGGCATCCTCTACTACGCCTTCTCCGTCCTGATCGTGCCGATGGGCAACGATCTCGGCTGGTCGCGGGTGGAAATGACCGCCGCATTCTCGGTTGGGGCCCTGGTTTCCGGGGTGTTCGGCATCCCGGTCGGGCGCTGGGTCGATCGCCACGGGGCCCGGGCGGTGATGACGATCGGCTCGATTTCGGCAACATTGCTGATTCTGGCGTGGTCCACGGTCCAAACCCTGCCGATGTTTTTCCTGATTTGGGCCGGGATCGGCTTGACGATGGCGACGGTGCTCTACGAACCGCCGTTCGTGATTGTCGCCACCTGGTTCCGGCGCGACCGCAACCGCGCCCTGGCGGTGCTGACCCTCGTTGGAGGGTTGGCGAGCGTCGTTTTCCTGCCGCTCACAAACTGGCTGGTGGACGCCCTTGGCTGGCGCGAGGCTCTGGTGATGCTGGCCATCATCCTGGCAATTGCGACGATCCTTCCGCACGCGTTGTTTGTGCGACACAGGCCGTCGGACCTCGGGCTCGAACCGGATGGCGCCCAGGTCGCCGACGCCTCGCTTATCGGTCGTGGCGATCGCGTCGCCGGCGATACACCTCCTCCCTCAGACGGAACGACATTGGGGACGGCGCTTCGCTCCTCCACGTTCTGGTGGATGGCGACATCGTTTGCGACGATTTGGGGGTGCTCCGTCGCGGTCCTGATTCACCTGATCCCCTATCTGCGGGACGAGGGTTTCTCGCCGGCGTTCGCAGCCACGGCGGCAGGAGCGATCGGGTTGCTGAAGCTGCCGGGCCGGGTGATTTTTGCGCCGGTGGCCGACCGGTTGGGGCATCGCGTGATGGCGTTGCTGATCTTCGGGTTGCACGCCACCTCGATCGCGGTGCTGGCGATGGCCGATTCGCGGAACAGCGTGTTCCTGTTCATTCTCCTCTTCAGCGCTGGAAACGGCGCTATCACACTGATGCGGGCGAGTCTCGTTTCCCAAGTGTTCGGTCTCAGGGCCTATGGCGGCATCAGTGGCGCGATGGCATTCGCTTCGCAGGTGGCGATGGCGGCGGGTCCCCTGGTGGTCAGTTTGCTGGTTGTCGCGTGGGGCGGCTACACCCCGGTTTTCTGGACCCTGGCGGTTGTGGTGGGTCTGGCCTCGCTCGGGATTATCAGAATCGACAAGTTTTCGGGAGATTCCGGGCAACAGCGGTCGATGGCCTGACCGGCCAGGGCATTCGCATGAGGGAGGCGCGATTGGGGATTGACTCGCCCATCGTTGGAGGAGCCCCCGCCTGGACCGTCAGCCCGGTTGCACTGGATGCCAGACGTGGCGTTTTGCGAGGACGACCGTCGCGTCCGTAGCGGCCATGCCGCCGAGAACTTCGCCGAGCTGCGTCACATCGCCCTCACCCCGTTGCGGCGGGGAACCACGGCCAAAGTCACGGTCAAGGACAAGCGACTGATGTGCGGATGGGACAAGACCTACCTCGCCAAGGCCCCCACCACGTGAAATGCGATTGCTCTGGATGAGGATGACTTGCACTGCCGTCCAGTCAAGGCGCGTTGCTGCTAATCGTCGCCGGCGGCCGCCAATTCGGTAATGCTTGGCGCCGCGATGCCGATCCCTTCAGCCACCCGGCGACCGAATTCTTCATCGCAGCGCGCGATGTGCTCCACCATCGTTTCCTGGAGAATCCGCACGCACTGACCAAGCGCGCCGACGAGGTTCACCACCAGG
>JACCUV010000023.1 GCA_013698495.1 Chloroflexia bacterium | reverse complement strand
AGGTGGCGCTGGAGTCCGGCGAAACGAAGATGCTCCAGTTCGGTCTGGGGTGGCGCGATTTCGCCTTCTACGATGTCGTCGCAAACGGCTGGATTATGGATGCGGGCGAATACGAGATTTCGATTGGGGCCTCGGCGGCCGATATCCGCCTCGCGGCGCGGGTGACGCTCCTGTCCAGCCATCAGGCGGCGGTCGCGATCGACCGGAAGACGCCATTTGCGAAGGCGCTGCAACATCCGGTGGCGCGGGAACGGCTGCAGCCAGCGCTCGACGGGATGAGGGAACGATTCGGCGATGGCGAGGGCAGCGAAACGATGATGCTGTTCATGTCCGACACGCCGTTGAGCAAGTTCCCGATCATGGGCGCGCTGACGGAGGATCAGCTTGAGGAGTTGATTGCCGCCGCGAACACCGAGTGACGCCGAATGTTGGCCGCCACGAGAGCGGCCACTACCAGGCGAGGTTTGCGTGACCCAAGGGCTACAAGCCAATCCGGTAGCGGATGAATCCATCCGCAGGCGCGAAGGTGTCGTAGACGCCGCGGGCGGTGACGTTGTCCGTCTGTGTCAGCCAGTAGAGCCGATCCCACCCCTCGCGCCGGCCCTGGTCGATGAGATGCTGAATCATTGCCCGGCCCGCCCCGATGCCTCGCACGTCGGGCCTGACGAACAGGTCGTGCAGCAAGCCAGCCGGTTTATCTGACCAGGTGAAGTCGTGAAGGACGAGGTTGGCGAACCCGACCACCACGCCCTCCCGCTCAGCGACGATCGCCTGAAAGGTTGGGTCGTCCGAAACGATGCGCGTCCACGTCGCGTCGGTGACATTGGCAGGCAACGTCGCCTTGTACCAGGCGAGGTATCCCGCCCAGAGTTCCCGCCAGATCGCCTCATCGCCTGGTTGCACGTCGCGGATCGTTGTTGTCGCCGTCACTCGCGCATCTCCCGTTTCACGAGGAAGTTCAGGGTTCTGTACCGGCGATCATAGCAGTGGGCCACGGGATGAGGCGGCGATCGTGTCCAACCGACCGGCGTCGCGCATTGTCTCAACCCGCCGCGCCTGGCCGGCACAAGACCGGCCATTACAAGTGGGGCGCATTGGCCCGCAACTTGCATGAGAGCGGGTGTCACAAAGGTTGACGATCTTGGCGGAAGACGGGCAGAGCAAGCTCCGCAGCCTTACCAAGACGGTAGGCGTCAACCATGTTGCGATCCGCTCTAGAACGTCGTGGTCAGGTCCTGGGTTTGGCCGGTGTCGGAGGCGGTGTACGCGGCCTCGATGATCTCGATCACGTGGCGGGCGTGTTCGGCGGTGACGGGAGAGGGGCGATCCTCGCGAATCCAGGTCACGAGGTTCATGATGTCGTTGAACACGTGTTGTTCCATGATCCCGTGGTGCGATGCGGTGACGTACTCCAGTGTCCACTGCGGGCCGTCGCCAGGGGGCGCCTGATCGGCGATCGCCTTTTCCGGGTAGTCGAGGTCCTCGCCATTGATGGTGTAGCCCTCGATTTTGCCGGTCGTGCCGAAATAGGTGGCGGCGAAGCCCCGGGTCAGGCTGCCGGCGGCGGTTCCATACGCCAAGGCGAAGAGGCCGTTCTCGAAGCCGATCAGGATGCCGGTGTTGTCATCGGCCTCGGTCGGAATCGCCTTGCCGTTGAACTCGCGCTCGGGGATCACGACGCCAGAGATCGCAGTGACCTTGCTGGCCGGGCCGAGCACCGTGGTCAACCCGTGCAGGGCGTAGACCGTCATATCGTAGAGCGGACCTCCACCTGGTTTTCGGAAGTACCAGGATGGATCGATGTTGGCGAGCGAACCGCCTTGTTGCCGCTCCTCCTCATCAAGGTGGTATGTGCCGAACGCGGCGCCGCAGACTGCCCAGACGGGAATGCCGATCGCGCCCTCGGCGATCGCGCGTTTGACGGCCTGGACCTGAGGACGCAACACCTCTCCCGGCGAGGCCACGAGCCGCAGGTTCTTCTCGGCCGCCAGATCGATCAGTTCGGTCGCCTCGGCGGCGGTCGTGGTC
This sequence comes from Chloroflexia bacterium, assembly GCA_013698495.1. Classification (GTDB taxonomy): domain Bacteria; phylum Chloroflexota; class Chloroflexia; order Thermomicrobiales; family UBA6265; genus JACCYX01. The sequence goes on along the minus strand of JACCUV010000023.1, from coordinate 626 downwards.
ATCGTTTTGTTGAAGTGGACGTGCTTGCCCGCGTCGAGCGCCATCTTGCCCTGCTCGTAATGCAGGCCGATCGGCGAGCAAAGCGTGACGGCTGTGACCTCGCCGTGTTCGAGCAGGTCCTCGTAGGTGGTCGAGGCGTAGGGCATGTCGAACTGGTCGGCGGCGGTCTGGGCGCGCCCCGGAACCGGATCGCAGATTGCCTGCAGCTTGACCCGATCCTGGACATCGCTCTGGCTGAGATGGGGCAAGATTCCGCGCTGGGCGATCGTCCCCGCCCCGACAACTCCCATGCGTACGACTTCAGTCACGTCTAGGTGCTCCTTCAATTGAATTGACCGCCCGCAACGAGCATTGCTGCCTCGCAAGCAGTATCGCCGGTTGCGCCTGTCTCGCCATATCCCAATGCCACCGTTCACACTCTGGCGCCAAAATGAATGCGGTGGTCGACTGCCTGTGACTTATTCCAGGAGCCGGTTTCAACCCACGTGTGCGAAAAGAATGGAATCCGGATGTCTTGAAAAATCGGGACAACCACCATCACGGGCGGACACCGCTCCATCTTGACCGCCGAGGTGTACTTCATGCCGGTACCGCCCCTACGAGTCCTGGTCTTGCCGGGCGCCCGG
>JACCUV010000003.1 GCA_013698495.1 Chloroflexia bacterium | reverse complement strand
GTCTAACGGGACGCCGTCAATGTCCGGGAGTTTCGCAATCGCGTAACGTATTGACATGGAAACCGCATAGTGGCTCCGTCGGCTGCACGCGTCCAAACAGCGATGTGCCTTTTTGGGATGCAAAAAGACAAAAAGGTCAAACGGCCCGGAACGGCGTGGAAACTTTTTGCGGAACCGTCTCGCCGGAAATCCGCAATAACTCCGCAAGAACCGGTTTCCGACCGTTCGGGCCGACACGCGGCACACTCCTGACCTTGCGAACGCATCGACAACGGAAACGTGCGCCAGCCCCAAAACTCAGCTATGGTGCGGCAACGAAGTACCCGATCGGATGTGAGGAGGACCCCACTTGGCTGACAACCGGTTGATTCTGGCGATAGACCAGGGGACGACCTCGAGCCGCGCGATGCTGGTCGATCGCCAAGGCGCCGCGATCGGCGTCGCGCAACAGGAGATCACCCAGCACTTCCCCCGGGCCGGTTGGGTCAATCACGATGCCGCCGAGATCTGGGAGACCACGCGCAGGGTCTCGCGGGACGTGCTCGATGGCGTCGATTTGGGGCGAGTCGCGGCGATTGGCATCACCAACCAGCGTGAAACGACCGTGCTGTGGGACCGCGCGACCGGCGAACCTGTCGCCCCGGCGATCGTCTGGCAGAGTCGCCAGAGCGCTCCGATCGTCGCCGAGATTGTTGCTCGCGGCATGGCCGATACCTACCAGCGGATCACCGGTCTCGTGCCAGACGCGTACTTTTCGGCGACGAAGATCGCCTGGATGCTGGATCGGGACTCCGCGCTGCGAAACAGGGCCGAGGCTGGCGAGCTGGCGTTTGGCACGATCGACAGTTGGCTGATCTGGAAACTCTCCGGCGGCCACCATCACCTCACCGATTTCGCGAACGCCTCACGGACGATGCTCTTTGACATTCGCGCGCTTGAGTGGTCGAGCGAGTTGCTGGCGGACCTCGACATCCCGCGCAGCCTGCTACCCGAAGTTCACGGCAATTCCGAGGTGTTGTGCATGACGGATGCGGCGTTATTCGGCGCCGAAATCCCGGTATCCGGTGTGGCCGGCGATCAGCAGTCGGCCCTGTTCGGGCGGGCCTGCTTCGCACCCGGTGAGACCAAGAACACGTACGGGACGGGTTCGTTTCTGCTGATGCAAACCGGCTCGAAGATGATCGCCTCGACGCGGCGCCTGCTGACAACGATCGCCTGGGGAATTGGCGGCGAGGTCAGCTACGCGCTCGAGGGAGCGATCTTCGTCACGGGGTCGGCAGTGCAATGGTTGCGCGACGGTCTGGGCATCATTCGCGAGGCGCGCGATGTCGAGGCGCTGGCGGCGTCCGTGCCCGACGCCAACGGCGTGCATTTTGTTCCGGCGTTGACCGGGCTGGGTGCACCGTACTGGGATGCGGAGGCGCGGGGCACGATCACGGGGTTGACCCGTGGGGCGACAGCGGCGCACATCGCGCGAGCGACGCTGGAGGCGATCGCGTTCCAGAGCCGCGACGTGCTCGACGCGATGCGGGCCGATTCCGGGATCACGCTGGCCGAGCTGAAGGTCGATGGCGGAGCCAGCCGTAACGATCTGTTGATGCAGATTCAGGCTGATGTGTTGGGAGTGCCGGTTGTGAGACCAAAGCAGGTCGAAACGACGGTGCTGGGGGCGGCCTACCTAGCCGGGCTGGCGGTCGGCGTCTGGGCGGATCGCGAAGATGTGCGCGACTCGTGGCTTGTTGATCGGACGTTCGAGCCGACGTGGTCGGAAGATGAGCGGGCATCGCGGTACCAAGGTTGGCAAGCGGCGGTGAAACGGGCGTTGTCGTCAAAAGAGTAGGAGGCGGGAGTTCAATCAGTGGTCCGCAAGCAAGGGGCGGACCACTGGATCGACAAGACCCGGTTTCGCAACATCTCCACGTCGGTCGATCCAGGTCCGCCCGTACGCGATCCGGCGGCGCCGACACCAACGCAGCTGCCCGTCTACGTGTACGTCGGCAGGTATTCGCCGTGGGCGTCGATCATGTCGTCGACGAGGCGCCAGATTTGGTCGAGGGAGAGTTCGGCCGCGGTGTGCGGGTCGAGCATCGCGGCGTGATAAATGTGTTCCCGTTTGCCGGTGATTGCTGCTTCGACGGTCAGCGCCTGAACGTTGATGTTTGTCTGCATCATGGCCGCCAGGTGCGGTGGCAGGGCACCGAAGGCTGTGGGCTGGATGCCGTTGCGGTCGACGAGGCAGGCGACCTCGACACAGCATCCGACTGGCAGGTTGTCGATCAGGCCGCGATTGGGGACGTTGCCATAAATCACCTGCGGCTGGCCGGTTTCCATGCCGAGGATGATGCGCGAGGCGTATTCGTGACTTCGCTTGTGCTCGATCGGGTTCTCCCCCTCGTACTCATCGCGCATGCCCGCCCACGTCGCGATTTGGGTCTCGCAGCGCGCGATGTACTCGTCGAGCGGGATGTTCAACTCGTCGATCAGGTCGGGGCGGTCGCGCTTGATGAACCATGGCACGTACTCGGCGAAGTGTTCGCTGGATTCGGTCACGAAATAGCCCGTGCGCTTGAGGACTTCGTAGCGGACCTTGTTCCCCGGCGGCTGCCGGTCTTCCTCCAGAACCCGGTTAATGGCGGGGTAGAGGTCTTCCCCATCGCGTTCGAAGGTATGATAGAAGGCCATGTGGTTGATGCCGGCGCAGGTGAAGTTGATTTCCTCGGACGGAACGCCGATGTCGCGCGCCAGTTCCCCGGCGGTGCCTTGAACGCTATGGCAGAGACCCACGCTGCCGATGCTGCTGACGCGACCGATCGCCCAGCAATTCATCGCCATCGGATTGACGTAATTGAGGAAGAGCGCGTCCGGACAAAGTTCCTCCATCTCCTTGACGATCTCGACGAGGACCGGGATCGTGCGCAAACCGCGCATGATCCCGCCGATGCCGAGGGTGTCGGCGATGGTCTGGCGCAAACCGTATTTCTTCGGGATCTCGAAATCGATCACCGTACCGGGCTTGTAGCCGGCAACCTGGATCATCGCAATGACATAGTTGGCGCCGCGCAGCGCCTCGCGGCGATCGACTGTGGCCCCGATCGTGGCGGGAGCGTGGAAGGAGTGGGCCAGTTTTTGGGCGACGATCTTCGAGGTGGCCAGCCGTTTCTCGTCGATATCGTGGAGCGAGATGACGCAATCGGCGAGTTCCGGAAAGCTGAGGACATCGCCGATAATGTTTTTGGCGAAAACGGTGCTGCCGGCGCCGACAATAGTTATCTTCAGTCGGGACATGGACGACTATTTCTCCTGAGGGGGTTCGCGGCAAAGTTTTCCAAGGCGCGCGAACCACGGTGGTCCGGCGGTTTGAACTCGATGGTACCGCGATAGTCCGAAGCTGGAAACAATGGCGATGAATGCAATGTGCCGCAGATGTCCTTGCGTGGACCCGAGCGTAGCCAACATGCGATCAGAGGTTTATGCGGACCGCGAGATTCCTCCTTCCTTCAACTACGCTCTGGACCGGAATGACAA
>JACCUV010000364.1 GCA_013698495.1 Chloroflexia bacterium | reverse complement strand
AGAACCCTGGCGCGACCATGTCGGAACTGGCGATCACGATTTGGTCGGAGAACTCAAGGTGGTCGAGCGTGACCAGCGCGGTGGCGACCTTGGTTACGCTGCCGATTGGCAAACGCGCGGCGGCATTGTGGGAAAGGATCACCTCGCCTGTCGCGGGATTGAAGGCAAACACACTTTGAGCGGTCACATCAGGAGCTTGCAGTTCGTTCTGAGCAGCGCCGCCGGTTACGGGCGTGGTGGCGAGCGACGCGACGATGAGGATGCCCGCCAGGCACAACCTCAACCGCTGTCGCGGGGGTCTACGAGTTGGGATGGTGGTCACCTGTGCTCCTCTTGCTCACACGAGCGCCAGCCGTACGCTCGCGGCCTGGCGGGTCCCGGTTTATTGCTCCCCGGAGATGCCCATCGTCGTCGCTTGTGCACGAGCGAGAACCCGTCCGCATTCCCGCCGAAAGTATAGCGTGACTTGTTGACACATGCGCGCTCCGCTGATAAAGTACGTACACCTCAGCCTTCCCTTTCTGAGGCGTCCAGACGCGGTCACGGGGCTCCATCCCCCTGTGACCGCTGTCTGGTTTCCCGCCGAGGTATTGGCGCCGCATGGCCGACCGCCCAAACCCCGACATCCCATTGAGCCCAAGAGTCGACAACGATCGCGATGTCGCCGCGATGTTCGCCAACCAGGCGGCGTGGCTGGTTCGCAATGTCGCCGGAAATGTGCTGTTCGTGAATCCCGCCGGAAAGTTGCAACCAGGTCACCTCGTTGCCGTCGGTTCGCACGGCGTGGCGATCACGAATTCCGCCGGGCCGGAAGTCGACGAGGCGCTGCGCTGGCTGCGGACCACCCCTTCCAGCAATGTCCTGATCTGGTCGGCGGTGGCACTGGACGAGGCCGGGATTCTCTTGGCGGCGCGTGGTTGCCGCGATAGTTTCCGGCCGCTGTGGATGCGGCGCGCTTTGGCCGATCGCCTCCCTTTTCCTCGCATCGAGGCCGACGTCGAGATCGTCATCGCGTCTCCTGGGGATCGTGGCGCCCTGCTTGCGGCGAGCGACATTCCATATTTCTCAACCAACCAGGCGTTGACCCTGCTCCATCTCGCGACAGCCCCTGACAAACCGCGACGGGTCTGGATGGTGCTTGCCCGGGGTCAACGGCGCGTCGCCGGCGCTGGAATCCTGCACCTGAGCGAGCACAACGGCGAGATGATCGGCGGACTCTACAATCTCGGCGTCGATCCCGCCTTTCGTGGCCAGGGCATCGGCACGGCGCTGACGCTCGAGTTGTGTCGTGTTGCCCGCGATCATGGCGCCAGCTGCATCATGCTCAACGCCACACCCGACGGCGAGCGCATTTACCGCCAGCTCGATTTCACGCCCATTGGCGAAGGGCAAACCTGGTTCCTGCCCTCGGCGTCACTGCGCAATCCGCCATCGGCTGCCGACATAGCGCGGGCGGAGGCGATCGCTCACGGAGACACAATCGTCCTGGAGGATCGGGTTGCGCGGGTGAGATCGTTGCCGAATGGCGAGTCACCGTTGCGTTTCGCGGCCCGCTTTGAACAACGCGACTCAGCGTTGTGGCTGCTCGATCGCGGCGCCGACCCGGAGATCGTACCCTTGTGGATGTTGGGGTTCCGGGACGAGGCGATTCACGCGGCCGGGGATGTTCGATGGCTCAATGCGCCGCGCGGTCCGGAATCGACCACGTCGTTGCACGACGCGATCCGGTTCAACGACGCCGACCTGGTGCGGATGCTGATCGCGGCCGGCGCCGACCTCACGATCCGGGATGGTCAGTGGCGCGGCACACCGCTCGATTGGGCCAACGCCCTCTGTCACCCCGACCTCGCCGAAATCATCGAATTGGCGATGTGAGCGCGACGGTTCGACCGACGCAAAAATTGGCCGCCACAAGGGACGGCCACTACCGGGCGGCGAGACTCGTAGGGCCGCCCGATCCTGGCTATCCGTGAGGCGACGTGTGATCCCGCAGCCAGGCGGCGAACTGCTGGGTCGCCTCTTCCAGGCTGCGCTCGCGCTCGGCGACGGCCACCAACCTCTCTGCGATGTCCTGCCCTCTTGCATCGATGCGAAATCCGTTGATATCCAGAAACACCTTCATTGCGACATAGGCTGTCCGTTTGTTGCCGTCCAGAAATGGTTGGTTCTGGGAGATGCCGACTGCCAATAGCGCAGCCTGTTCGGCGAGATCGGCGCCAGAGTAGTAGGCTGCTGACTGCGGTTTCATGACTGCGGATTCAAGGAGATCCAGGGATCGCAACGGCGCCGGAGCGGATCCCATGCTTTCCATGGTCTGGGCATGTGCCTCAATGATCTCTGGCACTGTCAGGTAGTCGATTGGATCATCCACGGGTACGCCACCACTCCACACGCATCATCGAGCAAGGTACTCAAGCGCTTCCTGATCGTGTTCGAGAACGTCGTCGAGCGCCTGCTGAACATGTGTCCGAAGAACATGCCGCTGCTCGGTCTTGTTCGGCGTAAAGCTGATCGTGTCGCCTTTGTGCAAGTTGTACTGTTCCATCGCTTCGCGAGGAATCGTGACTACGTAGCTGTTTCCCTGTTCCCGGATCTTGGATTGGATCATGGTTGCCTCCTTTTGGCGCTGAGACCATGATAGCAGTGCTCGTGGCTACTGTAAATACCGTGCATACCGTACTAGCGAACGAGTTTGGCCCGCGCAAGTTGGCCGCCACGAGAGCGGCCACTACCAGATGGGGGGTCGCGGCAAGCCGGCCCGCATCAGGTTGGCAGCATACGGATTGGCCGCCACAAGAGTGGTCACTACCAAGTGAAGACTGCGGGAAGCGTCATTCCTTGAGATGTTTGGCGAGGTCGGCGAGGCGCCCCTTCCAGGTCTCGCGAAAGGCGTCGGCTGCGTCCTTCGACGCGAGTTTGACCACTTGCAACTGGACCGAGGACTTGTCCAATCCCTTATCCGCCAAATACAGGGCCAGGACTCCCCCGTCGTTGGCGATATCAAACCGGGCCGACTTGCCTTCCTGGGCCGTGCGCATGGTCAGCAGGCCAGGCTCCAGCCACTGGTCACGCTCCGAGTCGTTGATCCATGCCGCGGAAAGCCGATCGATGCCGACGCCAAACGTCTTGCTGGCGCTGCCCTCGAACGAACCATCGCGTTGCTGGCCGGTGGCGCGCAGGCCCTTGATTCGTTCGTACCCGACGGTGACGCTCTGCGCCCACCATTCGTCGACGCCGAGTTCGTGCACGTGCCGGGCGATTTCGGTGTGACTCTTGTCGGCGGCGCCCCAGGCGTCGAGGACCTCGACCCACTCGGCCCAGTTCTTGCCGGAACCCTTTTCGATCGCTTCGTCGCCGAGTTGCGGTTTGTCAGTTTGCGTGGACATGACGGTTTCCATTCCAGTCGGGCCGGCACGCGGGCCGGCCACTACGAATGCGGGCCAGCCCACAGGCCGGCTCTTACGAGCCCACCATCAGGACGGGTCGTCGCGGTAGGCGCGTTCGATCCGGCGGCGCACATTGGGAAACTCGGCCACAATTTCTTCCAGCCCCGATCGCATCTCGGCGATCTGGCCGGCGCCCGGTTTGGCGACGCGCACGTTGGGGTAGACCGATCCGGTCAGACCCTGGCGCAGCCGCGCGATAAACCGCTCGATCTCGTCGCCCGTCGCGGGGTCCAGCACCAGGCGATTCTCGTTGAAGACATTACCCAGCGCATACGCCCGCTCGCCGACATCGCCCCACGTGTTCCAAACCATCGCTTCCGCCGGAAGCTCGCCTGGGATTGTCAGCGGTTCTCCCGGCAAGAGCATAGGGTTGACCACCGCCGCAAGCGCCGATTCGACGCGAGCGAGACAGCTATAGAGTTCCGAGAGGGCCTGACTGCGCCGCTCGCCGTAGGCGCCAGCGCGTTGCTTGACCGATTCGAACGTCGATTGCAGGCGCTCTATCTCGACGCGATGAAGTTCCCTGACTCCGGCGATCTCTTGGGAAACCTGGGTCGATAGCTGCGGGGCGTCGGCGGTGTTGGCCTCGACTTTCGTCAACCGCGCGTCGAACTCGCGGGTTCGACCAGCTGCCACGCGCAACTCGCTTTGAAATTCCTCTTTCAATTGGCGGATCGCCTCGTCGTCGAGCGCCAGGAGCATGTCGCGGGCGGCGATCTGTTTCGGGGCGCTCGCCGCGGGTGCGATCGTCATCTCGTCCGTTGCGGCGGACGCGGAGTTCAACGATCCTTGACCGATCCCGCCCAGCGATCGCATCGACTGACGGATCTTCTGAGATCCTGTCAACCAGAGTTTCCCGCCGTCATCGCCGGCTTCCTTCATATAGGCGTAGGTGACGTACCCAAAAAGCGCGATCAGCACCACCAGCACTACAATCAGCAAGAACGTTTCCATACTCACAATCGCTTTCTGTCGCCACCGCATCGGGCGCCGGTGCCCTGTACTTTCTATTCTACCGAAATCGCTCCCGGGGGGCGGTCGGTGAAGAGGATTTCCTGGCCACCTGTCGTGAACGGAGTTCCGTGGGGCGGGTGCCGGTGATACACTCGACACCCAGGCAGGCACGGATGTTTCCCCGCCCGGTATCCGCCGCCGCCGCCCCGCATCCCAGAATCAAGGAGTCCGCGGCCAATGCAGAGTCTACGCCGGTCCGCAACCGCCAGCGGCGCGCCTTCGGCGGCTCCCGCCAAGGTCACGCTCCCCGGCCCGTATTCCTCGGACCAACGCGAGCGCAAGGCGGCGGTGGAAACTGCCAGCGTGCTGGAAGCGGAGCTTTCCGCCCGCATCCAGGGCGAAGTTCGGTTCGACGATGTGAGCCGCATGCTTTACGCCACCGACGCCTCGAATTACCAGATCGAACCAATCGGCGTTGTGGTTCCGCGCTCGACCGACGATGTGGTTGCGGCAGTCGAGATGGCGGCCAGCCACGGCGTGCCAATATTGCCACGCGGAGGAGGTTCTTCGCTGGCCGGTCAGGCCGTCGGCGCGGCGCTGGTGATCGACACCTCCAAGTACCTGAACCGGGTGCTCGCCTTCCATCCCGAATCCCGCTCGGTCACGGTCGAACCGGGCATCAACCTCGATATGCTCAACCGTCAGGTGAAGGCGCACGGGTTGATGTTCGGTCCGGACCCTTCGTCCTCGAATCGGGCGACGATCGGCGGTGTGATCGGCAACAATTCCGCCGGCGCCCATTCGATCCTGTACGGTATGACGGCCGACCATATCAAGATGGCGCGGATTCAGTTGGCTGGCGGGGGAGTGGTCGATCTCGGTCCGGGCACGGTTGACGAGCTCGCCAAACGGTCTCAAACCGACGATGCGCTCGGTCGCTTGCTCACGAACCTGCTCTCGTTTCGCGAAAAGCATCGCGATCTGATTGCCCGCGATTTTCCACCGCACTGGCGACGCGCCACGGGATACTCGCTCAACGAATTCCTGAAACCAGACGACGCGTTCAATCCGGCCCGACTGCTCGCGTCCTCCGAAGGTACGCTGGCGACGGTGCTTGGCGCGACGATCGGCCTCGTTGAGATTCCTCCCAAAACCGGACTCGTGCTGCTCCAGTTCGACGACCTGATCGAGGCTATGGAAGCAACTTCGATCATCATCGAAACCGAACCTTCGGCGATCGAGCTGATGGACAGGATGCTGATCGGTCTCACTCGCCAGCAACCACTCTACTCCACCCAGATTTCGTTCATCGAAGGCGATCCCGCCGGTGTTTTGGCGGTCGAGTACTACGGCGCGAGTGAGAATGAACTCCAGCGCAAGTGCGGCCACCTCACAGACCATTTGCGCAAGCGCAATGTCCGGCTCGGAGCCGAACCCCAGGTGCTGCTCGATCCCGCCCGCCAAGCGAATGTCTGGTCGGTGCGAAAGGCCGGACTGGGGTTGTTGATGAGCGTTCGCGGCGACGCCAAACCGATCCCCGTGATCGAGGACGTCTCGGTGCCGGTCGAGCATTTGCCGGCATTCGTCGGCGCCGTCCAGGAAATGGTCGCGAAGTACAACACCACCGCCGCCTACTATGCCCACGCCTCGGCCGGGTGCCTCCACATCCGCCCCCTGATCAACCTGAAGCAGCTTTCCGGCATCCAGGCAATGGAAGAGATGGCGCACGCCGCCGCCGAACTCGCCCACCGTTTCGGTGGCGCGATGAGCGGCGAGCACGGCGATGGACTCCAGCGCTCGGAGCTGAATGAAGTCATCTTCGGCAAGGAACTCTACGCCGCGATGCGGGAGTTCAAGCACCTCTTCGACCCAGGTGGCCTGATGAATCCCGGCAAGGTTGTCGATGGACCGTCGATGACCGAGAACCTGCGCTTCGGTCCGGCCTACGCGCCGATCCAGATCAAGACGCACCTCGATTTCTCGGCCGAAGGCGGTCTGATCGGCGCGGTCGAAATGTGCAACGGGGCCGCCGTCTGCCGCAAACTGATGGCGGGTACGATGTGCCCTTCCTACATGGCGACAAGGGACGAGAACGACACAACTCGAGGGCGAGCCAACGCCCTCCGCAACGCGTTGGCCGGCAATGTGTTGACCCACGAGGATTTTACGAGCAAGAAGACCTACGACACGCTCGATCTCTGCCTCTCGTGCAAGGCGTGCAAGACGGAGTGCCCATCGAGTGTTGATATGGCGAAGATCAAAACCGAGTTCCTGGCGCACTACTACGAGAAGCATGGCGCCCCGATGCGGGTGCGGATGATGGGGCACATCCACACGCTTTCGAAAGCGGCCGCGCCAGTGGCGCCGCTGGCGAACCTGGCGTTGCGCACTTTCCTTGGCAAACCGTGCATGACGTTCATGGGCGTCCACAAGGATCGCAAGCTCTCGCCATTTGTTTTCAACACGTTTGTTCGCCGCTGGAATCACTATCGCAAGCATCGTCCGGCGCCGAACGCGACCCGCGGCAAGATCGTCTACTTCCACGACACGTTCGTTACTTACAACTACCCGCATGTCGGGTTGGCCGCCGTCAAGCTGCTCGAAGCCGCGGGATACGACGTAATTGTCGAGGAGCGCCGGGCCTGTTGCGGCAGGCCGATGCTCTCGAAGGGACTCGTCGATGCCGCGCGCAAGGTGGCCCGGCGCAATGTCAGCGTGCTCGCCCCATACGCGAAGCAGGGCATCCCGATCATCGGCACGGAACCGAGCTGCATCCTGACCCTGCGTGACGAGTACAAGGATCTGCTCCCCAACAACCCCGATGTCGAGGTTCTGGCGAGACACTCGTACATGATCGACGAGTACCTCGCGATGCTCGACAAGTCGGGCGATCTCGGCATCACCTGGAAAGGCGCCACCGGCCCGGAGGTCTTTTTCCATGGTCACTGCCACCAGAAGGCGCTGATCGGCGTCGGACCCTCGATCGCGATTCTCGAGTCGTCCGGCTGTCGCCCGACCGAAAGCGGCGCCGGTTGTTGCGGCATGGCCGGCTCGTTCGGCTACGAAACCGAACACTATGAGGTGTCCCGCAAGATTGGCGAGGAACGGTTGTTTCCGGCGATCAATGAGACGTCGATGGATGTCCAGATAAGTGTCGCCGGGGTCTCCTGCCGGCAGCAGATTGAGCACTTTACCGAGCGCTCGACCACGCACATCGCCGAAGTCCTGGCCGAGCGGATCGCCCCGAACCACGTCTGGCAACCGATGCGGACCGTCGGCAAGTACGGCGTCACGACCGACGCCCCGCATGTGGCAGTGACGCCTGGAAAATGATCGCTCCGGTAGACGGGACTTCCATGCACTGTCGGTCTCGTGTGTTAGCGGCGATCCTTGCATTCGTCGTCGCCTTGGCGGCGTTCGCGGCGTCGGCCCAAACCCCTGAGTCGACGTCGCTCCCCGCCGCCGCCAGCCTCGCGGGAATCGAAGCCGCCGTGGTCCGCACCTGGGTGATCGATGTTGAGTTCGAACTTGACGTGACGCCCGAACCCGTTCCGGCCACCGTGCCCGACGTGCCTGGAGCAAGCATCTTCCAGTTCGATTCCAGCGAGAATGCCGCCGCCGCCTGGACGAAGTGGATCGTCGATGAGGGGGTTCCAGGAGATGACGACGTGATTTTCGACACCGCCGGCGCCTCAAGCGGTGGTCCGTGGGGACACCTTCCGCCGAACGACCACGAACTCCTCGAAGGCCTGGGGCCGATCAGGGATGAGACGCTGTATCCGGACTCGTCTCCGGAGAGTGAAGACGCTGTCGGATAGACCCAAATTG
>JACCUV010000299.1 GCA_013698495.1 Chloroflexia bacterium | reverse complement strand
GAATCATTCATCTGTTGCCGAGGAGGAATGTCCAGGCTGTCCCTCGGGGAGGACATGTCCGGCTGGGCAACAAGTAGCGACCGTAGGTTGGTAGGCTGGCGCGCTGGGGACGTGCAGTTTCAGGTTGCGAACCGGTTCGGTTCGACGATCTGTTTGCCAACTGAATCGAAGGCCGCGCGGAAAGGGATCAGGCGCCATGCTCCCCATTCACTATGTGCGACCGGTGGCCTATCACCGGTCCGACGCTGACAAACTTCTTCTCAAAGACGAGCAAGATCGGTGGTATCTGTGGAGGGGCGACGATGCCGGGTTAATCGAGATCGAGCGAGCGATGGCGCAGTGGATCTATGAGCGGCCAGAGATTTTCCCGGCGTGGGCCCCACACATGTGGTTCGATGTGACGACCCTGCCGGCGACCGCCGACAGGCCGCGAGGCTTCTCCGTCGGCTAACGACCTTCGCCCACAACGCCACCCTACCATTCGTGGTTACCACCGCGCACTCACGAAACCTCGTGCCAGGCGCCGATGTTGCGGAACCTGGCGTAGCGGGCATCCAGCAACGCATCGACCGACGCGGGGTCGCTCGCATCCCAGATGTTCAGCAACTCGTCCAGATGAAAGGCGATGCGCTTGCCGACAGCCGCGACCGTTTCGCGCGGGGCCTCGTGTGCGGCCACTTCCTCGAGAATCAGCTCGTCGATGATCCCGAAGCGCTGAAGATCGGCGGCGGTCACCCGCATCGTATCGGCAGCTTCGGCGGCGAAACTGGCGTCCTTCCACAAAATGGCCGCGCAGGCCTCCGGCGATGCAACCGCATAGACGGCATTCTCCAGCATCAGCAACCTGTCCCCCAGGCTGATCGCCAGCGCGCCGCCGCTGCCCCCCTCGCCGATCACGACGCACACGATCGGGACGCGCACACCCACCATTTCGAGGAGGCTCTCGGCAATCGCGGTGCCCTGACCGCGTTCTTCAGAGGAGATGCCCGGATCGGCGCCAGAAGTGTCGATGAAGGTGACGATCGGCAAACCGAACTTCTCGGCGTGACGCATCAGGCGGCGGCTCTTGCGAAAACCCTCCGGGCGCGGCATGCCGAAGTTGCGGGCCAGGTTTTCGCGGGTATTGGCGCCACCCTGGTGCCCCAGCACCAACACACTGCGTTCATTGAACGTCGCCACGCCGCCAATCAACGCCTGATCGTCGCCGAAGGCGCGATCACCGTGCAGCTCGATGAAATTGGTGAAGAGTTCGGCGAGGTAATCGAGCGTGCCGGGTCGTTGTGGATCGCGGGCGATGCGGACACGATCGATCGCCCGCAACGGAGCCTGGTGGGTTCCGGCTGTTGCATCGTTGGCGAGGCGTGAAGCTGGCATCAGGGGAGTTGTCCTTCGCGTGACCCTGCGCCGTGGCGGGATCGGACTTCAGGTTCAGGTTCCACCAACGTCCGCTTGGGAACAAGACCGTTGTCGCTCGGGTTCGACTCTGGGGGGATCTCGATGTGGTGATCGATCAGTATCGCCAGGGTTGAGCGCAGCAGCGCGCGCTCAACGATGAGATCGATCATGCCGTGGTCGAGCAAAAACTCGGCGGTTTGGAAACCGTCAGGCAGCTTTTGCTTGGTGACTTGCTCGATCACCCGCTGACCGGCGAACCCGATCAAGGCTCCAGGTTCGGCGAGGATCACATCGGCGACAGTCGCGTAGCTGGCCGTAACCCCGCCGTAGCAGGGATCGACGAGCAGCGAAAAGTGGGGCAACCGGGCGTCGCCGAGGCGACCGAAGGCTGCCACCGTCTTGGCCATCTGCATCAGCGAGAAGAGACCCTCGTGCATGCGCGCGCCACCGGAGGCGTTGACGGAAAGCACAGGCAGGCCATCGGCGGTGGCGCGCTCCACGGCGCGGGCCAGCTTCTCGCCCCAAACCGACCCCATGCTGGCCCCCATGAAATCGAAATCGGTGACCGTGATCACGACCGGCCGACCTTCGATCATGGCGATCCCGGTGATCAGCGACTCGGTTTCGCCGGTTTTAGCCTGGGTGGCGGCCAGTTTATCGGAGTATGAGCCCTTGGGATCGACGAATTCGAGCGGATCTTCCGGTCGGAGCCCGGTGTCCCATTCCACGAAGGTGTCTTCGTCGGTGAGGATCGCGATCCGGTCGCGGGCGCCGAGGCGGAAGTGGTTGCCGCATTTCGGGCAAACCCGGGCGTTGTGATCGAGTTCCTTCGAATAGAGCAACTCGCCGCATTTGGGGCACTTGACCCACAGGTCTTCGGGTATGGGGGAATCGCTCGTCGCCTCGGCTGAGGAACGCGGGCGGAACTTGCCTTGTCTATGGAAAAAGCTGCGCATGCCCCCGCCCCGGTGCGGCCTGTACTGCCACTGGCTCACACCCGATCCCGATTGATTCCCGCGCGATGCGGGTTCCTCACCCGCGATGTCGTCGGGGAGCGACTGGCCCAGCCGCCAGACGCCGCGGAGTCACCCCCGCGGCTTTCGCTCACCCCCGTCTGACCGGCGGGAAGGTTGCGTCAGCATACGGCAGGCGAGCCCGTGGCAGCAAGCCATCGGCGCCTCGTCGCGCGGAATGACCGTTCACTCAACGCACTGGGATCGATTGCGATCGGTCGCATGCCAGGGTCAGGGCGAACGGCATCCGTTAAATGGCCCGCTTGACAGCTAGACATCTGGGAGTTTCCGTCTACACGTTCAGGGTCTTGGGTGGCCCAGAAGTCCTGGTCCATCCACAGCTCATGTTGATCGATCTTTGCGCCGCTCATGCCCTCGACGCAGCTTAACCTATCGATTTGGGGTTAGAGGTTTCTACCGAGCATGCGGAAATTCGCGTCGTGCAATCGGTCATACTGACCAATTGTGTCGAATAGAAGGATGCAGACAGCCTTTCCGCTTGGGGACAAGGCTGGCGATGTATACCGAGGATGGGAGTAACAGATGAGAGAGTTCCGTTTGGCGCGATTATTCACGGCGCTGATTGCGGCGTAATTGCTAAGTTTCACGTTTGGAGTTGGGACCGGCTCTGCTGTCCATGAACAGTTCGGCGTTTGCCGCGCCACCGGATCGCAATCCAACCCGTTCGTGTACATAGCGCCTTCCGGGCAATCGCAGCATCTCGACAACAATCACAACCCGATCGATAACACTCATGAGGGCGATCGGTCGGCCACCGAGGCAGAGTTCGATGCAGGCTTGTGTGACGGTGAGGTCGCCGAACCGACCGCGACCACGCCACCGGATCCGACCGCAACCACGCCACCGGATCCGACCGCAACCACGCCGCCAGATCCGACCGCAACCACGCCACCGGACCCAACTGCTACGACACCGGCCGAGACTGGTGAAATTACTGTTCTCAAGCGGTTCTGCGAGGCGGACAATAGTCCCAATGCCAACAGCAACTGCAATGGCCGCGTCGAAGACGCCGAAGGGGACACTGTTCGCTTCGAAGTTCGCGAGGGCGACGCCAACATCGACGGCGTCGTGTTGGAGAACATCGATGTACTCATTGCTCAACAAGGCAATGGTAGTCAAGGTCAAGCCACCGGCGGCGAGTTGGAAGCTGGCGACACATTCACTG
>JACCUV010000293.1 GCA_013698495.1 Chloroflexia bacterium | reverse complement strand
CATTTTCGCGCATTGTCCGTTAACGTCGCCAGTTTCAATCCAGTCGCTTCCGGCCCGACACGATCTTGACCGCGACTGGAACCTCCAGGTGATCGTCGACGGCATGCGCCGCGCCAGTCGCCAGCATACAGGAACGAACGGCGCTCTCGTGAGGTTGACCCATGCCCAGATCGCTGGTTTGGGACAAGGCAGCGAGGAGGCCCGCCAGGCGAAACTCGACCATCGGGCGCCTCCTCAAATCTGGCAAAAGGCGTTGGTTCGATTCTATACCCTGCAGCGAGTCGACCATGCGGTCAGGGCAACGTCAGCACGCCTTCGCCGATGATGTGGACGTCGCCTCTGACGACGATGCCGTCGCTCGTCTCGACCCGCAACTCGCTGGGGCAACCCATCTCCACGCCTTGCTTCACGGCCAGTTTTGTCAACCCGGTGTGTTCCTTGAGGTAGGCGCCAAACGGTCCCGCCGCCGAACCTGTCGCCGGGTCTTCCCCACCCGTGACCGACGTCGAGAACATCCGCGCCCGCCAGGCGCCCGTGCCTGTTTCCGCAACCAGGTAGCAGCCAATCGGCTTGAGTTCGCCCGGCACGGCCATCGCGCCGGCAAACGCTTCCCATTCCGTGTTCACTTGGGCCAGCGCGTCGACATCGGCCACGGGCAGCACGAGTGTCGGCAGGCCGGTCGATACGACTTGCGCTTGCAGGGCCGAATGCGTTGCCGATTCCGGGAGCCCAAGGGCGGCGAGCAATGGACCGGGCTCGACCACCGGTCCGAAGTTCGCCGGATTCTGCCAGAGCGCGACGATTCCGCTGCCTCCGACCATCTTCACGCGCAAGCGCTGCTCACCCGAAATCGTCTGCTGCACGAGGTCCACCTCAGCCAGTCCGCGCCGGTGGGTCCAGACCGCGGCCGTGCCAAGCGAAGGGTGTCCGGCAAACGGAATCTCACCTTCGACGATGAAGATGCGATGCCGGTAGGTCGCGGTTGGCGACGTCGCTGTCTGGATGAATGAGGTTTCAGAGAGCCGGAGCCGGCGGGCGATTGTCGCCATCGTCGCCTCGTCGATCTCGTCAGCGTCCTCGACTACGGCGAGTAGATTGCCTTCGAGGGGACGCGCGGCAAAGACATCGATCAGGGTGAAGCGGGACTGTGGCATGGGTCCTCCTGTGAATCCTGGCCTACCCGATCCGGATCGAGGCCTCGGGGTACCGGTAGCGCGCGGGTCGCTGCCTTTGCTGCAGCGCGTAGACGGCGGTGAGCGGACCGAGCCTGCCGACAAACATCGCGACGCAGAGGATCAGCTTCCCGGCCGTCGACAACTCGGTCGTGATTCCGGTCGAGAGTCCGACCGTCGCCATCGCGCTCATGGTCTCGAACATCATCGGCAGGAACCCGAACTCCTTGTCGGCGACGACGTCTTCGGAAATCGCCAGGGCCAGTGTCAGCAGGAAATGGACGAACAGGAACAGGGTAGTCACCGCCATCGCCCGGAACACGAGGAGGGTGGAGATGCGTCGCCCGAACGCCTGCGATTCGGTTTGCCCACGCACCGTGGAAACGACGGTGATCGCGAGAATCGCGATCGTCGCCAGCTTGATTCCGCCCGCCGTCGAACCCGCGGCGCCGCCAATCAGCATGATCCCGATCGTGAGGAAGAGGGTGGCGGGGTGGACATCGCCAAAGGCGACTGTCGCGAATCCCGCGGTCCGCATCGACGTGCTCTGGAACAGAGCCGCCAGTGGTTTGGCCCAGACGTCCAAGCCGGCGACGGCGTTGCTCCATTCGAGAATCAGGAAAACGAGCGCGCCACCGACAAGCAGGATTGCGTTCGTTATCAAAACAAGTTTCACGTCGAGCGTCAGTTTGCGCCAGCGACGCTTTGTCCAGACATCGCTGAAGACGATGAAGGAGAGGGCTCCCGCCTGGATCAGGATGATCACGACCGAATTGAGCCAAAGCGAATCCGCATGCCCCGCCAACGAGAGGAAACTGCCTTCAAGATCGAATCCCGCATTGCAGAACGCGGCGATAGACGTGAAGACGCCGTGCCACAGCGCCTCCGGGAACGGTTTCTCCTGCATGAAGTAGACGGTCAGCGCTGTTGCCCCGATCGCCTCGATCGTGAATATGAAGCGGAGCACCCGCTTCGAGAGACTTGACGCTTCCCGCAGCGATAATGTCGGCGATCCGTCCTGCAGCATGAGTGAGTCGCGCAGCGAGAGACCTCGCCCCAGCGACGCGAGGACGATCGAGGCGCCGACCATGAAACCAAGCCCACCGGCCTGGATCAGGACGAGAATCACGAGTTCCCCGAGAAAGTTCCAGTGGTCCTGGGTGTCGACCACGATCAGGCCGGTGACCGCCGCCGCCGAAACCGCGGTGAACAGCGCATCGACCGGGGCCGTGGCGTCCCCGCCCTCTGTGGTTACAGGCAACGCCAGAAGGGTGGCGCCCAGCAAGACGAGCAGGGTAAACGCCAGCACGAACCGCTTGGCGTGCTGGCTGGCGTTGGGCGCCTCGGCGCTCCGGTGTGGTTCGGGAAGGGTGAGCACCTGGGTGGCGTCTACCCGCCGCCTGACAATCCGGTTCCCCGGCAAACGCCTGTCGCCATTCCTGTCCATAGTGATCAGTACCCGCT
>JACCUV010000160.1 GCA_013698495.1 Chloroflexia bacterium | reverse complement strand
AGGTTGAGGTGATCAACGTCCAGAACATCGAGCTGACGATCTACATCGACCAGGATGTGGAGGGCGATCCACCGCGCTACTACGCGGCCACAGCCGACGGCCAGGTTGTGGGTCTCTACGTGCCGTCATCTGCCCAGCAAACACCCCCGCCAACCGCCCAGCTCCAGCCGCCGGCCTTCGTCCCAACGCAAGCTCCGGATGCGCCTCCACCGCCGGCGGTGACCGCCGAAGCGTCGACCACCTGCACGGGAGACCCCGGCGAAATCAACGCCCAGGGTCTGCCAGCCCGCATGCCGAACCTGATTCAGCTCGGAGGCATCGCCTATGGCTTCGTTGGAACCGAAGCTCCTGACTCGGTCGGCGAACTGACGCTCGTTGGGTGCGTCGGCGCCTTCGAGGTCTTGAGCATCGAAGGCGTGGATCGCGCGGAAGTCCTGATCCTGCGCTATTCCGGATCGGGACCGGCCAGCGAGGTCGTCTACCGTTTCGAGGTCGCCGTGACCTACGGTGTCGAATTCGAAATCACCGGTCGCCCACAGGTCATCAGCGCCGGGGATCAGGACTACCGCCTGGTCAATACCTGGCAGCGCTCGCTCTACTCCAGCACCACCGTGATCCTCTTCGTCGAGGACCCGGAGAACCAGGCGCCGGAGATTTTCTACGCCGTCAACATCATTAACTCACCCAGAGGCGATGCGGTTGGCGAGTACCAGGTGGTCGGGGAGAACGACCAGCCATCTGAGGAGATGGTCGCCGCGGGAGAGCAAGCCGGACTCAATCCGGACCTCACAGTCGAGGGGCAGCGATATCTGTTGGTGAGCGTCTACCTGCCGGTGGGGACCACGACCAACGGGTTCGTGACGCTCTTCGCCACAGCGGTCGATGGCGAGACGACGATGCTCTTCGGCCGCGACATCCGCCGCCTCGAGCTGTTGATTTACGAGGTTATTCCGGCCGAACAGGGAGAGTAGGGCAGGGGACAACCCGCCGACAAGCGTTCACTCCAGGATACGTGTCGGCGGGTTTCGATCAAAGCTCGACCAGCGCGAGGAACTGTCGCGCCGTCACGATCGGGATGCCCCGGCAGACCCGAACTGCCAGCATCCCCTTGTCGCCGGTCACCACAAAGTCAACCCCGGCGGCGACCGCCGTCCCGAGGACGCGATCATCCTCCTCGTCGTCGGCAACTCCGATCACTGTTGGATCGGGCGTGACCGGAGGTCCAATGCCGCGGTATCTGGCGACCGCCTGGGCCTGCATGTCTTCAGTCAATCGAGCCGAAAAGTACTTTCGTATCAGGACCTTGCCCAAGGTGACTAGCATCTCGTCCGAAATCGCAATGCGATGCGGGCCGTTGAGCAACGAGTCGACAATGAACGCTGGTAATCCTGCGGGGGAAGCCGCGGCCGAGGCCAGGATATTTACATCGAGTACGACCTTCATGCGCGTGACGCCAGCTCGACTTCTTGCTCCCTTTTCCTTCGGCGTTCCGCCTTGACCTCGGCTATGGCCTTCTCAATTTCCGCCTCGATTTCTTCGGGTGGAATGCCCTCGAATGCCTTGCGGGTTTGGGCCAATGACTCCAGAAGCCTGGCTCGATCCTCATCGATGCTCCTGAGCCGCGCGAGGTCATCCATCGAGACGAGCGCGCCAACCGCAATGCCGCTTTTCTCCACGACCACGCGGGTTTCGCGGCGGTGTACGCGATTCAAAGCTTCGCTGAGCTGTTTTCTGGTTTCGGATACATTCATCGTTTCAGTGGTTGGGAAGGTTCCAATTGCCATGCTGTCCTCCAGTTGTCGCGTGACGCAGATCCGAATCAAGAACATTGTACCATGATGTACACGAAGGTACATTAAGACAATTCGGCCGAGAGGGCGCTAAATGGATGAGCCCAGCGAGAATGTGCTCATCGGAACGCGACAGTCCTTGCGAGGAAGGGGTTCCCGTGAAATTCGGTTTCATCGTCCCGAATGCGTCAGCGGAGCAGGTCCTGGAGTTGGCCGAAGAGATTGAGGCGAACGGCTGGGACGGGTTCTTCTATTGGGACGGCATCGGCGGCGGCAGCGGCGACATGAATGTCTTCGACCCGTGGGCGATCCTCGCCGCCGCCGCTGTCCGGACCGAGCGAATCACCCTCGGCGCGATGATCTTCCCGCTCTCGCGACGTCGGCCATGGGTTGTCGCTAGGCAAGCGCTCACCGTCGATCATCTCTCGAACGGGCGATTAGTGATCCCGGTGGGTTTGGGCGCGGTTGACGACGGCGGGTTCTCGAAGGTGCATCCCGAGGTGACCGATCGCAAGCAACGCGCCGCCTTGCTCGACGAGACGCTCGACATCCTCGACCTCGCCTGGAAGGGAGAGTCATTCAGCTTCGCGGGCGCTCACTACCAACTGGACGACATCCGGTTTGTCCCCAAACCGATCCAGCAACCGCGCATCCCGATCTGGGTCGTCGGTTCGTGGCCGCGCCCGAAATCGATGGCGCGGGCCGCGAGGTGGGATGGCATCGTGCCGTCGATCTCGACCGACCCCTTCCGGCAACCGTCGCCCCCTGAAATCGAAGCGATCGGCGGATGGTTGCGAGAGCATCGAACAAGTGACGGACCGTACGACATCGTCCTCGAAGGCGTCTCGCCGGGCGCGGATGCTGAATGGGTCGCGAATACGTTGCAATCGTTGGCGGATGCTGGGGCGACGTGGTGGATCGAATCGCGCTGGGAGGCGCCGAACGATTACGATGTGCTGCTCAAGCGGATTCGGCAGGGTCCACCTCGGCCGTGACCGAGTGAGCCCGGCATCTAAACTCCAGGCAACCGGAACTCCTCACCGAGCGGCATCTAGGTCCGTCCATGGGCGCCACGTGAACCGTGATCGATAGCGCTCCAGCAATCGCAAAATCGGCGCCCCGAACACCAGCACCAGCACAACATTGCCCAGGGCGCGCGCCACGTCGAATCCCAGAGAGGTGACCGCATAGAACCGGACATAACGCTCGACGGTTTCGATGACGCTCAGTTCCGGGGACCAGTAGAGTCCGGCGTCGGAGCCAACGCCCGGCGCCGCAAAGGGCCAGAACCAAAGGTTCATCAGCGCCCCGAAGGCGAATCCCCAGATGGCGCCGAACGCGGCAAGTACGCCCACGCGCATTCGCATCGAACCGCCATTCGGCAACCAGCCCGCGGTCAGACCGACCCAACCCGCGCCGAGCATTTGGAATGGCAGCCACGGGCCGAGACCACCCGTGATCAACGCCGAAAAGAGGAGCGTCAGCACCCCCATCTGGAATCCCATCGCCGATCCGAACACCGCCCCGACGAGGATGATCAGCAGGAAAATCGCGGAGGCCCCGAGGATGCTCGGTACGAGTCGCAGCGTCGCGTCGATCGCCACCAGCACGCCGAGCAACGCGACCGATCGCGACTGAGACATTCGTTGGGCGTCAGCGAGTGTCACCAGCATCGCCACCAGGCAAACCCCAGTCACGGCGGCGAACAGCAACGGCGCCAAGTTCGCGTGAGCCTGGTTTTCGTCCGTGAACCGATTGCCGATGGGGAGCACGAAGGGATAGAGAAAGCAGCCCAGGCCGATCAGGCTGGCGACCACCAGCACCGCCGACGACCGCCACCGAGCGGCAGTTCCATGGATTCGATTGGACACGGAATTGGAATCCGGCATCATTGACTCGTTTTGTGAAAGCCACGTCATGTTGTGCTCAGCATACCCGGCCCTGCCCTAAAACCGTGGCCGAGTCTCACGCCAATTGCCGGCCGCCTGGCCCAATTTCAACCGAAATACGTGATAGTCATTTCAGGGAACGAGAAATCTTCTGGTCTCCAACCCCCGCCAACGATCGGTCACCCCCAATCAATGATGATTTCCGCGGTGACATCGCCCAACCCTCTTTCGAGTCGCCAACGAATCACCACCGCGTAAGGCGCATTGCACATGGGTTGGAAACGGGATATTGTCGTGCTGGAAAGAGTGGTGGCCAAAATGCACAAGAACCGGTTCAATACGTGTATCGGCCACGACCGGCGAACTTCCATGGCTGAGAACGTTTGCTCAGTTAACCGGACAGGAACTCGATGAACCCCCGCAACGGCGAAATCACCCTCCGCGACCTGATGTCGTGGGAACCGCGATTGCGCATCCTCATGCCGGGGACGTCGATTGCCGATGAAGACCCGCTTGACCGTGACGTCGAGTGGGTCGTAACCGCGCGTACCGGCGCCCCGATGTTGCCCACGTTGCGCGGCGCCGAGCTGGTGATGATGCCGCAACGAATCGTCGTTGAGTCGGGCGTCCCACTCGCCATGCTGATCGCTGAACTTGCTGGCCAACCGGTGGCCGGAGTGGTGGTCGATCGCCTCGCAACCCCACCGCCCGATGCCCAACTCCCGATTCTGGGCGTGCCGATCATTTCCTCAGAGCTGGAAAGCGATCTCAACCGGATGCTCACCTCCCAACGGGGAGACCTGCTCCGCACCGGCGCCGACATCGAACGCACGATCGCCGAATTAACCGCTCGCGATGCGCGGCCTGGCGAGTTGATTGAACTGCTCGCCGCCAGGCTCAAGCTCGGGATCACGGTCACGTCCGCGAGCGGCGCCGTCCTCTTCTCGACCACCGAGCCATCTGCCTCGCGCCCGCCAATCCTCGACAAACATGGCGAAGACGGCGGCAAGTGGATCGAGCAACCACTGTTTGGGCAACGCATGCTCCGGATTGGTCCTGTCGCGCCAAACCAACGCGCCCTGGGCCGCCTCGTGATTCGGCGCCTGCGCGACGGCATCCAGCGTTCGCTCGACCAGGCGGATTCGACCGCGCCCCATGGCGCCGCTCGCGTCCTCGCCCTCAACGCCCTGCTTCAGGCGCGCTCGGGCGCCACACCCGAGCACCTCACGGCGCTTGCGCTCCGCGCCGGGCTGCCCGCCGGCGCCCAGGTTCGGGTGGCCCTCCACACCGCGGGTGTTCAGGATGTCGACGTCCGACGCAGGCTTGCGACGCTTGGCGCCTTGCACGGCGCAGGCACGATCGACGGCCTCGCGGCGCACATTGTGACAAGTCGGGCGACTGAGATCGGGTCCCTGGCGGCCGCGTCTCCGGGGGATTCGGCGAACCTGGCGATTTCCGCGCCTTTCCCATCGGCTCGGCATCTGCCTGAGGCGGTGCGACAGGCCCGCTTCATCGCCGGAGTGCAGCAACGGCGTCTGCTGGAAGCTCGTGACGTTCGATTCGACGACGATGCGCGGCTCGGCGCACTGCGCATCCTCTACGACCGGTGGGGCACGCCGGAGCTGGATCGCTACGTCGACAGCCTGATCGGCGATTTGCTGCGGGAGGACCCGCGCGGGGTGTTGCGCAACACCCTTCGCGTGTACCTGGAAAGCGGCGGAGCCCAACGACCCACTTCCGAACGATTGGGCATTCATCGCAACACGCTTGCCTACCGCATGCGCCAAATCCGATCCCTGCTCGCGCTCGGGCCCGACGATCCCCACGGGAGGCTCGGCTTGCATCTTGCCGTGCTGGCCTCCGAACTGCCGCCACTACCTTCGGCATCATCGTAGCGCCGCAGCCCTCGAGCCTGCCCCGCGCGCAGTCGAATGGGTCGGCCCGTGTCGACTGCGATCGCCCGCCATGCACCTTCCCCTTGTTTTCAATTCAGTCACCCTTGTGATAGAGTGTACGTACACAGCGGTCATCGATCACTGGCGACATCGGGCGGATGTCGCCACCGCGGTCATGACGATCGATGTGATTGAGCGCAAGAACAGGGAATTTCCAATTTGGAACCCTGGATTGGCGACACCGGCTCGCTCGACCATGGCATCCATGGCGCAGCATTTCCCGATGCGGCTCGCCCGGCCAGCACGGAGGTCCCTACCATGGCGTTCGATACTTCACCCAACAAACACACGCCAGGGAGCGCCTCCCCCGAGGCGCCGCGCCCATCGACGGCCGCCTGGAATTCGCTGCGCGACGATGGCATCCAGTGGCAAGGCCAGGTGCTGTTGGCGGGCGTCGGCGCCGAAATCCCGGCACTGTTGGTGTTGACCGCGAATCGATTGACGCTGGTCATCAGCGGCGAGAATGCCCTTGAAGTCCCCCGAGCGTGGCTTCGGCCGGAACCGAAACTGCTGATCGATTCCGGTGTCCGCATATCAATCACTCCCCTGGGCGGATCATCTCCACGCGACGCAACCGACCACCTGACATTGAGTGTTCGCGACGGCCGCGGCGCCAGCGCCAGGCTCGTGGGGGCCATTTCGGGACGCCTGGTTTCCCCACGTGAGGAGCGCGGGGCGATTCGTTCCGATTCTCCTCACGGTTGGAGCGGATCGATCGGAGCCGCGGCCTCCCTGGCGCTACCTCCTCTCCCGGAGTTCGGTGCGGATGCCGTGACACCGCGTGCCGCGGCGTCCTGGCCACCAATCGAGCAGCATGGACTTCCACCGGCCACGCCATCCGGCACGGCGGAAACGTCTCGACGGGGAACCTCCTCCACCTCGATTTCGGCATGGACAGCTGCACATCTTCCCGAAATCCTGGAACCGGGCAGCCCCGCGGAAGCGTGGGGCCGGACTCAGCCAGGTCGTGCCGCCCGGCGTCCCGCGAAGGACATTGGTGTCCCACCCACGGTGATCGAAGAGCGCCACCAGTTCAATCGAGGACTCGTTTGGGGTCTGCGCGCGCTGATCATGGCGGTGCTGGTTGGGACCGCGGCCTGGTTTGGACGCGACAGCCTGCCCGCGCACCTCGAATTTTCGCTGCCAGCCAACCTTGAGCAGCGCTTTGGCTTCGCCGACGATCCCGACGATCGGGACATCGGCCAGGTTCCAGCCGCCGAACCGACCAAACCCAGCTCCGATGGCACCAGCGGTCCGCCGAATCGCGATCTGATTGGCGGAACCAGCGACGACGAAGAGGTCAGTGTTGGCGGATCGAATGGCGAGATCACGCCCGTCAATCCCGGGATCGGCGAGAACGCCGATCCCATCACCGCGACCCAAGCCAACGCGCCCGCGGAGCCGACGCAACCAACGGTTGACCCCACCTTGGCGCCGATTGTGCCAACTACAGCGCCGGTTGAGCCAACATCGGAACCGATTGCACCGACCGCACCACCGGCCACTGTGGAACCGACCCAAGCGCCAGCCACTGACGACGCGACCGAAGTTCCGGCCACCGAACAACCCACCGAGGCGGCGCCGACCGACGCATCGTCGGAAGTTCCTTCCACCGAGGCGCCGCTCGCCACGCTTGAATCGCAGCCGGCAAGCGTCAATCCGGGGACGACGCCGGAGCAATCGCTCGCCAGCGGCACATTCCGGTACACAATCACCGGCGCCTCGCGCGGCGAGACGGTTCCAGAACTACC
>JACCUV010000290.1 GCA_013698495.1 Chloroflexia bacterium | reverse complement strand
TGCGGGTTTTGAAGTTGCGGATTCGACAGTAGGCGACACGTTGGGGCAATCGCATTGTGCCAGCCAGAGCACAATCGGTGTTGTGGGCGCCTCAAGGTTCCTCCTTCTGAAACGGGTCGGAGTAGCCACGGGGAGCCTGGCAAACCCGGTATCGGACTCTTGGCGACGCCCGTTCACTTCACGAGCGCGTTGGTCGGAGAGATACGGGCCACATCGTCACTCCAGGTCGATAGCCAATACCGCTGCGGTATCCAGCAAGGCCGGGATTCCTCCTGCGTCGGAATCACGGTTGAGGGCTCGCGAGCATAGTGAATCGGACGTGGCAGAGAACTACTCGGTGTCCTCAGCATCGCGCGTGCCGCGCAGCGTGGTGTTGCGAGAAGCTGAGTAGGTGCTTTCGTACGCGTATTCGTCGACCACGGCTCCATCGGCATCGCGTACGGTGCGGGCGATCGTTGAGGTAAATCCTTCCCGGGCGTGTTCGACTTGCAGTTCCTCGCCACGGGGCAACTCGGTTGAATCGTAGTAGACCATCTCGTCGTCTGGCGCGATTACATCGGTGATTTCAGGTTCGGGTACGTCGATCTCCCACTCCGGATCTGTGCCCCTGATCTCGGCGTAGACGTTCTCGCCGTCGGCAACCATCACCAACGCAATCCAGTTGCCGGTGTTGTTCTCGAACTTCAGGTCCAGCGCCCAATCGGGCTCAATATTCACCATCGCGTCCAGACCTTGCACGCCATAGGGCGCCTGGCCGTAGGTGCGAATCCAATACGGATGCGCCCAGCGCTCGATCATCGGAAGTCCGGCCCAGAAGGCAGCCTGATATATGGTGGTCGACACTTGGCAGATACCGCCGCCAATCACCGGCGCGGTGGTCACGCCGCCATTTGGATCGGCCACGATGCCATAGCCAGTGACGAAGCCATTGGCCTCGTCGACAAGGCCCATAATTTCGGCAAACGAGTACACGCCATCGGGGGGGATCAACCAACCATCCTCGATTTCCGAAGCGCGCTCGACATTCTCCCGGCGCGGGTCGCTCGAATCCCCGTAGTAGGTTTGCGATTGACCAAGGACATCCGGAAGCGAAATCGACTCGCGAGAGCTGCTCGTGTACGTTGGCTCGAGGGTGGCGATCGCGAGTTCAACCGAGTCGTCACCGTTGTCGATGGCGCGGAGGACGGCCTCAACTGAGTCTTCAACGTTCACTTCCCGCCCTTGCTTTGCCTCGGACTGGAACCTGATCTGGTCGTTCACCAACCGGAATTGCGCTTCCTGCTGCTCCAGGTACAGGTCGGTTTCGAGCGGCGCGAGGAGTTCGGCGAGGATCGCTTTATCGAAGGAGAGGGCGAACTGGTCTCTATCGTCCGGGCGCGATTCGATGAGGAGCGCCAGGGTCAAGTCGGCCCGCCCGAGTTGGCTGGAACCGCCGTTCCAGGTTAATTCGAGACCGTCGCCGACCAGGGCATCTGCCCGATCCGCCCACGTTTGGGCCGTGGCGTTGTGGATTGCGGGTTCGGTTCTGGCCACCTCAATATCGATGGTAGTCGAGCCGTTCTCGATTGCGTTGACCAGCCGATCGGTGGTGACGCCGACATCGACGGAAGCCGAATCGACTTGAGGAACCACCACAAACGCGCCCGATGCGTCGACGGTGATTCCGGCGTTTTCGGCCGGACGATCAATTTGAGCGGCGATGCCGCGAACGTATTCGTCGACACCGTCTCTTCGCACTTGCAAGCCGCCCGAGGAGTCGACCCAGACCAACGCGCTCAGCGCAGAGCGCGACAGTCCCCATCTCCCATCGTCCGAATTCAGGAGCACGGCGCTGGAAACCGCGCGCTCGGCGTCAGGCAATCCAGCCTGGAGATCGGCGGATTGCACCGCGGCCGGTTCCGCGACGAGGGCCAGGGCGATCGGCGCCTGGTCCATGGCGACGATGCGGTCGAGTGTCCGCTCCCGAGTCGCGGCGAAATCGATCGAGAGTCCAGGAACGTCATCGACCAGCAACGCCTCGCCTGTCGATGTCAGATCGACGCGCGCATCGGACGGAGCGAATACCACTTCGGGAGCAATGCGACCGATCGCAAGTTCAAATTCCTCGGCGTCGACGACGAGCGAAGGTTCGAGTTCGTTCCCCCGCAGGGCTCCTCGACTCCAGGCGATCGAGCGATCCCACCACGAACCGGATCGGCCGTGCGCCATCGCCCGGTCAACGGTCGCCTCTCGATCGAGCGTGATGCCGAGTTCCGCAACAGACACATCAAAGGATTGCTCGCCAGCCGTGAGCGTGAGCGGCGTCTCGGAAAAGTCGACGAACCGGGAATCGACGGCAACAGCAACTTCGTCGCGAGTCATGCCGCTCAGATCGAGACTGGCGATTGTCGTGCCAGGATACACGCGGTCGCCGTAACGAAATCCGAATACGGTGAAAGCGGCGACACTGAGGAGGAGGACAGCAAAGGACACGACCAGTCCGATTGTGGCGGCATGGGACACTTTCTCGATCGCGGTTGGGCGATGTGCGCGGTCGAACCGTGTTGAGTCCGGTCTGGGTGTGGAGAGGGGTGGGGCAACGTTCATCAATGCTCCGTCTACAGCGCAACTCGGGTTTTTGAGCGCGAATCCTTATCGTTCACGGCTTCGTGAGCGACAGTCTCAAGATTACTATACGACTGTCCCGAGTGCGTGGCTGTATCATTCGTTCGGTCTTGACATTCAGGAATCGGCTCCGTTTCGGCGTCGTGGTAGAGCGGCCGCGGCGAAGCGGACTCAGCAATGGGGCGACCAGTTCCGCGCAAGAACCGAGTGGTTCGGCGCTCCGCCCATATAGTTGGTGCGAGCGATTCAGCTTCGATTCGCTTATTGCTTCGCAAAAACCAGGAGAATTCGTGTGACCGAGAAGTCGATCGTTTCATCGTCCAGGGCGCCCGCGGCGATCGGGCCGTACTCCCAGGCGATCATTGTCAATGGGATGGTGTTTACGGCTGGAGTGATCCCGCTCGACCCGGAAACCATGAGTGTCGCCGGCAACGACATTCGGACCCAGGCGGAACGAGTGTTGACGAGCCTTCAAGGGTTGCTCGAGGATGCGGGATCGTCGCTGGCGCGGGTAGTCAAGACGACCTGTTTCCTTCAGGACCTGGGCGACTTCCCGGTGTTCAATGAAGTGTACGCAACCTTCTTCACTGGGGACGAACCGCCGACGCGGAGCACGGTGGAGGTCGCGAAACTGCCGATGGGCGTGTTGGTGGAA
The DNA here is from genome assembly GCA_013698495.1 of Chloroflexia bacterium. GTDB lineage: Bacteria > Chloroflexota > Chloroflexia > Thermomicrobiales > UBA6265 > JACCYX01. The sequence continues at coordinate 5,950 of JACCUV010000290.1, read as the reverse complement.
ATTGAGTGTGTTGCCCTGGTTGGGTAGCGGTTCACGCAGAAACAGCGGATGTCACGGTCCAGTATGCTTCACCACTGGTATTGACGAGGTCTCAGGATTCCTCATTCCTTCGACTTCGTTCTGGACCGAAAAAACAACACATCCCTTGCTTCGCGGAGTTGGAACCAACCCGCAAATCGCTCCGAAAATCGGCCCGGCAATATTGGATCGGACTGAATTCGAGGTGTATACTCACGCCACTCCGGTACGCCCGGAGAGGGGCGTTTAGCTCAGCTGGCCAGAGCGCACGGTTCACATCCGTGAGGTCACAGGTTCAAGTCCTGTAACGCCCACCAATTGGCACGTGGCGAAGAGTGACGGACGCTGTGAGGCGTCCGTTGCTGCGTTGCGAGGACCGACGCAATCGCTTCGGGTCACGCCGTCGTCGAATTCGTGGCAATTGAACACAAATGCAACGCTCCACGCCTTGACCGTGGCTGAATGCGCAACCGACAATACGGGCACGCTTTGCCGTTGGTGAGGCATCACTCGACGTGAGAGCCAACCCAGGATTCTGGACGGGATGATTCCGTTATGAGACGGCTGGTTCAGTCCAGGCAGCGACGGTGCGGATGGGGATTTCCGGAGGAGGAAGCGCATGAGGCGCGAACAATCGCTGGCCGATCGGATCACCGGGTCGTCGGTGTGGCGTTCGGTAGTCCGGCACGGCTACCCGGACACGCAGCGCAACCAGGCCCTGATCATCGCCAGCAATGTGTTCCTGCACATACACCCGGTGAAGATCAAGCGCTACGCCACCAAGGTGACGTACACGTTTTGCCTGGGTGGTCTTTCCTTCTTCATGTTTCTTGTGTTGACGATGACCGGCGTGCTCCTGATGTTTTATTACATCCCCTCCGAGGATCAGGCGTACCAGACAATGCAGGAAATCGAAGGCACGGTGACCTTCGGCCAGCTCATGCGCAACATGCATCGGTGGTCGGCACAGGGCATGGTGATCGCGGTATTCCTCCATATGGGACGTGTCTTCTACACCGGTTCTTACAAGCCGCCCCGGGAATTCAACTGGGTGATTGGCGTTCTCTTGCTGGTGACCACGTTCCTGCTTTCCTTCACCGGATACCTGCTGCCATGGGATCAACTGGCGTTCTGGGCAATCACCGTGGGATCGGAAATAGGCGGCGCCGCCCCGATCGTCGGTCCCCAGGTTCGCCAATTGCTGCTCGGCGACTTCCAGATCGGTCAAAGCACGCTGATTCGGTTCTACACTCTGCATGTCATCTTCCTGCCGTTGATTGCGGCTTTCCTGATGGCGGTCCACTTCTGGCGGATCCGCAAGGATGGCGGCATATCGGGTCCGTTGTAGGCACAAACGTCGCCGTGGCGGCGCCAGAACGGGAGAAAACACATCGTGGCTGAAATTGCACAGCAACCGGGCGCCAACACTGGCGGCATCGACGAACAGAAGCGACAAAAGTTGCTCGAACTGGTGCGCGGTCGCGCTTTGGCGAGACCAACCGACCTGGCCGAAGACGAGGTCATGGTCTGGCCCTCGCTGGTGGTCGTCGAGGCGGTCTGCGCAGTCGTGTTCCTGGCGATCCTGACGGCGCTATCGGTGCTCGTCAACGCGCCGTTGCTGGAGCGGGCGAATCCGAACCAGACTCCCAACCCGTCGAAAGCGCCGTGGTACTTCCTTAACCTGCAAGAGATGCTCTTGCACATGGATGCCGGCCTGGCGGGCGTGATCATCCCCACGTTGGCATTGGGCGGGATCGCCGCGATTCCATATATCGACCGCAGTCCGCTGGGTGTGGGCATCCTTGGCACATCTTCCAAGGGTCGCAAGATCATCGCCCTTGCGACCGTGTTCACCACCGTCGTCCTGGTCGGGATGGTGTTGCTTGAGGAAGCCATTGGCCGTGGCACCCAGTTTGGAATGGGGAGCTGGCTGATGGACACTCAGGGAGCCCCCGCCTGGGTCGGCAGCATCGTGATCTCGTCACTGATCGTGCTTGGGGCGATCTTCGCGCTGGTCGTGATGGTCAAGACAATCTATCGGCCGACGACGCGAGAGTTGATCATCGCGCTATTCACCGGTTTCTTCATTACCTATTGGGTGCTGGGATTCATTGGCACCTCGTTCCGTGGCCCGGAACAGCAGTTGATGATGCCATGGGATCTCCCCCTGGTGCACCACTAGCACATCTCGAGGTCAGGCTCACGAACACGATGAGCCCGTTTGTTAGGCAAGGATCGACGCTAACATGACACCACTTGCGCGCACACTCACAGGTCTGGCCAGTGGCTGGGCGGCGGGCCACGTTCTGGGCCTGGCGGCCCGCCTGCAGGCGGGACACGGATCGACCGCAAAGAAGCTGCACAGCCGGCGCTCGTTCACCAGGAATGCGGCTCTCGGCGCCACCATGATCATTACGGCCGAGATTGCGATTGGCACGGTCTGGCTGTTGTGGCCGAACAAAACCGGCGCGTTCGGTGGCGACATTACTGTTGCCGGCATCAACGTGCCTGAGATCGACGGCGCGCCATTCCGGTTTCCGGAAGGCAAGTTTTATCTGGTCCACACCGATGATGGCATTCAGGCCCTGTATTGGAAGTGCGTCCACCTCGGCTGCACCGTGCCGTGGATCGCGGGGTCCTCCCGGTTCATTTGTCCCTGCCATGGCTCGATTTACGAATACAACGGTTCGCGAATCTCGGGTCCGGCCCCTCGCGCGATGGACGGGATGCCGGTGACCGTCAACGACAATGGCAGCATCACCGTGAACACAAATCCGGCGACGCTGATCATGCGCAATACGTACACACCGGCAGACGCGACGCCGTACACGGCCTAGGAACGCGACGTCCGGGCCGGAGTCGCCCGGTGAAGAATGAGGTTGGTGAGGAGAGAGGTCAAGCGTGGGAGCTGTTCAAAAGCTCGCAACAGTAGTGATTATCGGGCTGGTTGCCCTGTCAACCGTGCTCGTGGTCTATCTTGCTGATGAACCGAATCGGCGCGGATCGCAAACCGATGGCCAAGGAGCACTGGCGATCGAGCGCGGCGCCGAGTTGTACATCACCTATTGCCTGCAGTGCCACGGACCGGCCGGCTACGGTGTCGCCGGGGAAGAAGATCCGCCGCGGATCGGCGCGCCGCTGAATCAATCGCATCTGGTCGGGAATCCGCAGTTTGAGGAGAGTGACACGCTGGTCGCCTTTCAGTCCGACGATCCGGTCGAGCAGGAGACGGCCGAGAACTACATCCGCTACATGATTACCTATGGCGTTCCGCAGGACCCACGCGTGGCGGCAAAGCTGATGCCATCCTTCGCGGCGGATCTCAACATCGAGGAAATCAACGACCTCGTGTACCTGATCATGTACGGCGATTGGGATTATGTCTACAATCAGGCGGTACTGACCACCGGTCACAACCAGGCGCTAAGCGTCTGCGACGCCACCCCATCTGCCACCGAAGAGTGCGCCAACGCCGCGAACGACGACTATGTGCTCTACCCGACGGCGCCAGCGCCGGACGACGCGGGCGACGACGTGGACGACCAGGGCACACCGGCCGCGACCGAAGATGGCTCGATCCTGCTTGAAGCTCTCGACCCGTATGCGTGGAGCCAAACCGAAATCACGTTGGCGCCGGGCGAGAGTTTCGAGGTCGTCAATGCCGGACTCTCCACGCATGATTTCACGGTCGATGAACTTGGCATCGCCGAGGTGCTTACCGGCGACGCGGTCACGATTACGATCCCGGAAGACGCCGAACCCGGCACGTACGAGTTTTACTGTTCGATTCCCGGTCATCGCGAAGGCGGCATGGTCGGCACACTGACGATCGAAGCACCGTAGTCAAGGAGCGCACCGATGATTGTTTCTAACCTGGCGATCGCGTTCGGCACCCTGGCCGAAACCGTTGAGCTTGTCCTGGCGATCGCGATGATGATCGGCGGCATCTATCTCACGTACATGGTCCAGAAATGGGCCGACCGCACCGGCGAAGCCCAGCCCAGTTCGGCCAATGTTGGTCGCGGCGGAACGGTTCAGCACCAGGAACGAGGCATGCGCGGGTAGCATCCAGTCTGACGGATCGATGCTCAATCAATCGGCGCACAGGTCTGGCTGGAAACGATCCGCCAGACCTGTTCCAGTTAACCCGTCGCTCTTCTGGCCGTGGAAGGCATCACATGCCACAACAACGTCAATCCGATCCCCTGGGCACTTATCTGTGGTGCGATACCTGCCGGCGCAGCTACCGTCACGAAGAGATCGTTAACGGTGCATGCCCGGTTTGCACCAACGAGACCCGCCAGATGGGCAAGTTCTCGGCGATCCTGCGCGGGCTCATGTCAAACGAGATGGCGGCTTCACCGTTGGAGACGCGTCACCGGCAACTGGTGCGCCTGATCTGGACCGCGAACGGCATGGGCGAACAGTATTACCGCGTGCTGGCGCCGGAACTTCCATACAACCGCTTCGAGGCCAAGGTGACTGAACTGCTGTGCCGGGGCGCCGAGGAAGGTTGGGTGCGATTCGTGATTCCGCCGGCGCCGCGCCCCGACGAAACGGCATACAAGCTCGAGTTCGACGACGAGGAACGGTTCGTCCGCGAGCTTGACGAGATGGTGGCAGCCGAGACCGGCTCGGTGAAGCGATGACCAGGCAGACTCCGATACTTATGCGCTCGGTCGGAGAGTATCTGGCGACTCTGGGTTCGGCCCACCCGGCGCCAGGCGGCGGCAGCGTGGCTGGCCTCGTGGGGGCGCTGGCGGCGGGGCTCGGCCAGATGGTTGTTTCCCTTACCATGAAGGGCGGAGCCAACAACCCGGACCTGGCAGGCTCCCAGATCCAACTCAACGAGGTCGTTGGGAAGCTGCTCGCGGCCAGCGAAGCCGATGAGCTGGCCTACAGCGGGTATCTCGACGCCGCACGACTACCGCAAGCAACCGACGCCGAGAAGTCGACGCGGCGAGAGGCGATGCAGGTGGCGCTGATCAACGCCGCGGAAGTTCCGCTGGCAATCGCGACAACTGCCTGCGAGCTGCTGGATAACCTGGAACCGGTCGTCGCCCACGGCTCGACGCATGCGCTCTCCGATGCCGAAATCGCCGTGTCCCTGGCCCATGCGTCGGTACAGACGGCGCTGGTCAACGTCCGGGTCAATGTGCCGTTAATCAAGGATGCTGCCGTTGCGGCAGGCCTGACCGATCGCGCCAATGACGTCGAGGAACGCGCGCGCGCGCAATCTGGCGTCCTGCACGCCACGCTTGAGGATCGACGAGGTTAAGGCGTGCCCCATGAAGCGAGTCGCCTAGGCGTCGGCGACGCGCGGGCGGTACTGAAGCGCCTCCGCCACGTGCGGTGTCTGGATCTGCTCCGATCCGGCCATGTCGGCGATCGTGCGCGAGAGTTTGAGCACACGATGATACCCCCGGGCCGATAACGCCAATTGACGTACGGCGGTCCGCATCAACTGTTCGCCCTGCTCATCTAGTCGGGCGTACTTCTGGACCTCGCGCGGTCCCATGTCGGCGTTGGTCAACGTCTCGCCATCCTGGAATCGATTGGCCTGGACCTCGCGGGCAGCCTCAACCCGCGCACGAACCAGCGCCGATGCCTCGCCGGGACGCCGGTCGGACAACTGCTCGTAGGCGATGCGTGGCACTTCCAGGTGAATGTCGATGCGATCGAGCAACGGGCCGCTGATTCGCTTCTGATATCGGGAAACGGCTGATGGCGCACAGCGGCACTCGCGCACGGGATCGCCGAAGAACCCGCAGGGGCACGGATTCATCGCCGCCACCAGCGTGACATTGGCGGGAAAGCTGACTGTGCCCGAGGCGCGGGCGATCGACACCCGACGGTCCTCGAGCGGTTGGCGAAGGACCTCGAGCGTAACCGAATTGAATTCCGGCAACTCGTCGAGAAAGAGCACCCCCCG
>JACCUV010000276.1 GCA_013698495.1 Chloroflexia bacterium | reverse complement strand
GGCGGTACCGCCATCGACCGCGAACTGCTCCTCGCCATACCCGAATCCGGTCGATGGAGTGTCCGCTCGTGCCTCTCGTACGAGCGGACCTGAATCGACCGACGTTGACGCCCGCGCCTTCCCGATTTTGTCGATCCTGCCTGCTCCGTAGGGGCCGATCTTGTGTCGGCCCGTGTCGAATGGGTCCGCCCACTCCAATCCGCTGCCCGACCGAACGCGGCCCTACGCCGCCGATTCATCGGCTAATCCCGCGTCGGCTAGTCGCTCCGATTCATCGGCCGCCCTTAGGTCGTGCACCAACTCGTCGATTTCGCCGCTCAGCACCGCCGGAATATTGCTCACGTTTTTCCTGATCCGGTGATCCGTGATCCGATCCTGCGGGAAGTTGTAGGTGCGAATCTTCTCGCTCCGTTCTCCCGAACCAATCTGCGAGCGCCGCACATCGCCGCGTTCCTCCGCGAGACGACTCTGTTCGATGTCGTAGAGACGCGAGCGGAGCACCGTCATCGCCTTCAACTTGTTCTTCAGCTGACTCTTCTCATCCTGGCAGGTTACCACCAATCCGCTTGGGATGTGCGTGATCCGCACCGCCGAATCGGTCGTGTTCACACTCTGCCCACCGTGCCCGCTGGAGCGGTAAACGTCGATCCGCAGGTCGTTGTCGCTGATCTGGAGGTCGACCTCTTCGGCCTCCGGCAACACCGCCACACTCGCGGTGCTGGTGTGGATTCGACCCTGGCTCTCGGTCGCCGGCACGCGCTGCACGCGATGCACGCCACTCTCGTAGCGCAGGTAGCTGTAGGCGCCCTCGCCCCGGACTTCGAAGATGATCTCGCGGAAACCACCGCCATTGGCGCCGGTGGCCGAGAGCACTTCGACTTTCCAGCGATTCTTCTCGGCATAGCGCGCGTACATCCGGTACAGATCGGCCGCGAACAACGCCGCTTCGTCGCCCCCGGTTCCTGCCCGCACTTCGACGATCACATTCTTCTTGTCGTTCGGGTCCTTCGGCACGAGGCGCTGGCGAATCGTCGATTCGAGCACCTGGAGTTGCGCTCGCAGATCCTTGAGTTCTTCCTGGGCCAGCTCGGCCATCTCGCCATCCGAGTCGTTGGCCATGACCTGGGTCTCCTCGATCGCCGCCTCCATTGTGCGATACCCGCGCCAGGCGCTGACGAGTTCCTCGAGTTCGGCCCGCTCCCGCCCGAGCGTCATGATCTGGTCCGGATCGGTCGCCACGGCCGGATCGGACATCATGTGGTCGAGTTCGTTGGCGCGCCGTTCCAGTTCGTCGAGATTGGCGCGGAATGAATTCATGGATGCAACCACGGGTCAAGTCTCCAATGATCGGGCGCGGAAAATGTGCACGTGCGACTGGGAAAAAGTGGATGAAGCCGCAAGGGTGTGTCGTCGGTCGTAGGGACGGCTGACTGGTCGCATACCGGATCTGGCCGGTGATGGTAAAGGGGAACCTGCCCGTCTCGGTGTGGACATTGCCCGCGGGGCGCGGTGCAACCGCCGCATCCGCAAGTATAGTGTGCACTGGCATACAATCGGGCCACGATCGCGGCCAGCGCAAGGTCAGGACTGGGCGAGGGAACATGGCGGGACGACAACCCGGAGACGCGATCATCGTCAACTTTCGGATCGCCGATATCCCGTTTCTCGTCATGCCTGCTACCGTTGTCGAAGATACGGATGCCCGGATCGCCCACTACCTCGCCCCCGGCACGTGGTTTCTCCGTCGCCGGCTGCTGGACGATTCACCCGTGCCCCGTGTGATCCGCGTCGACGACCTCCGCCGCCGCGGGTCGCGCCTCGTTCCCGTCGAGTGGAATTCGTGTCAACTCACGCTCACCGACCCCACCTCCGCCAGCGGCGTGCGCCTGAAATGGTCAACTGCAACTGGCGAATTCGAGGGCTGGTACGTGAACTTGCAACGCCCCCTGTCCCGCACCGCGCTCGGCTTCACCACCGAAGATCACTTTCTGGACATCCGCGTCAAGCCGGACAAGTCGTGGGTCTGGAAAGACGATGACGAACTGGAGCTGGCGGTCGACGCCGAACGGCTCACGATCGAGGAAGCACTCGCGATTCGCGTCGAGGGCGCGCGACGCGTCGCCCAGATCGAAGCGCGCCAGTTCCCGTTCGACAACTCGCTCATCGAGTGGCAGCCCGACCCTACCTGGGCGATCCCAAGGCTTCCGGACGAGTGGCGGTCCGAAGTCGAATGACCAACAGCAGCGAACCCATCCTTCGCCCACAACTGCGCCTCGCCACCGAAGCAGACCTGGCCGAACTGAAAGCATTGCCATTCAGCGGAGGTTTGCCCTCGAAACACGACAGCCGATACGCCCGCCAGCTGGCCGGGGAAGTCGTCTACCTCCTCGCGCTCATTGACGACGAGATCGTCGGTCACCTGCTGCTCAAATGGAATGGTCCCGAGCACCCTCGTGTCCGGTCGCTCGCGCCGTCGTGCGCCGAAATCGAGGACTTCGTCGTCAAAGCCGCACTTCGAGGTCGGGGCATCGGCAGCGCCATGCTCGACCACGCCGCCACGCTCTGTCTCAATCGCGGCGTCACCCGACTCGGACTCGGGGTTGGCTTGGGAAACCCCACCGCCCACGACCTCTACGAGCGACGCGGCTTCGCGCTCGTGCCCAACTCCGAGCATCGAGTCACCTGGCTCGCCCCCGACTCGCACGGCCGTGAATTCGAGGAGCACGATGACTGCGTCTATCTCCTCACGGAGCTTTCGTGACGCTCGCGCCCGTGACAACCCATTGGCAAACCGGCGAGCAAATCCTGCTCCGCTACCTCCGCAACAAACCCGGCGACCTGATCGTGCCCGTCACCGTCGTCCACGATGACGACAAATACATCGCCCTCTACGTCGCCGCCGGCACACCGCTAAAAGGCCAAGCCACCCGCGATGGCGAGAAGATCACGCGCGCCATGCCATTTGTGGAGCGTGAGCGCCTGATCGGTGGATTCGCCGATTCTGCCTGGTCCGACAACCATGTCCTCATGCTCCATAGGCCGGGCCGGATGTCCGCGATCTGGTTCATGTGGCGCGAATCCGATAGCGAACTCTTCGGCTACTACGGCAACATCCAGACTCGTCTGAAGCGCAACCACCTCGGATTCGACACCGCCGACTACCTGCTCGATGTCTGGATTTATCCCGACTTCACCTGGCGCTGGAAAGACGAGGACGAGTGGGAACTTGCCCGCGAGCACGGCCTGATCGCCGCCGCCCTGCTCGACGAGGTCCGCCGCGAAGGCGAGCGCATCGTCGCCGAGGTCGAAACCCGCGCCTGGCCGTTCAACGCCAGCTTCGAATCCTGGCGCCCCGACCCCGCCTGGCCCGTCCCCCAACTGCCCCCCAATTGGGACGACGGCCTCGACTACCCGGATTGAGACCGTAAGTCCGGTACTTTCGTAGGGGCGGTACCGGCCCTGCTGGATACCGGCATCAAGGCCACCGGGACGACCGCGATGAAGGGGTGTTCGCCCGTGATCGTGATCGTCCCGGTCTTCCGCCTTCTTCGACCCGTGCGGGCGGACCCCGGTCGCCTACGGCACGCTTCGCAACAGGCACCGGGGGCGTCAGCCCTGGGATGCTTCGCAATCCGCCGGGCCAATTGACCCCAGATCGCCAATACGCTACGATAACCCCCGTTGAAACGCGAACACCCCACCCATCGGCAGAGAGGAGCGGACGCATGCGCCAGGTCTCGAGAAATCCAGTGACGATCACGATTCTCGACGAAAGAAGCCTGTTGCATGCAGACCGTCAACATTGGCATTCTGGCGCATGTCGACGCCGGAAAAACCACTCTCACCGAAGCCATCCTCTATGAGACCGGCGTCATTGGCGCGATCGGCAGCGTAGATCAGGGCACCACCCAAACCGATACGCTCGAGCTTGAACGCCAACGCGGAATCACGATCCAGTCCGCTGTCGTCTCCTTTCGCCTCGGAGACCTCAAGATCAACCTCATCGACACCCCCGGCCACCCCGACTTCATCGCCGAGGTCGAACGCGCGCTCGGTGTCCTCGACGGCGTGGTCCTCGTTGTTTCCGCCGTCGAAGGCGTCCAGTCGCAGACGCGCCGCCTCGCCCGCGCCATCGCCACCGCCGGCATCCCGATCATCGTCTTCGCCAACAAGATCGACCGCCAGGGCGCCCGCGACATCGAACTGCTCGACGACATCCGCCGCAAACTCGGTTTGCGCGTCATCGCCCTCAACACCGTGTCCGGCATTGGCTCTCCCGATGCTCGCGTCCTCGCCAAATCGCATCGCGATCCGGAACACAGCGAATCCCTGATCGACATCCTCACCGAAACGAACGACGACCTCCTGGGCGCCTGGCTTCGCGACGCCGATCCGATCGATCCACAAGCCCTCGACGTCGAACTCGTCGCCCAAATGCGACGTCGGCTCATCGTTCCCGTCATTTTCGGCTCAGCCCGCACCGGGCAAGGCGTTGACCAGGTTCTGGCCGGAGTCGCCCGCTTCATGCCGCCGGCAGATGGTTGCGGCGGCGATCCGCTGACCGGCACGGTCTTCAAAATCCAGCGAACCCGGAACGGCGAAAAAATCGTCTACGCCCGCCTCTACTCCGGACGCATCGAAAGCCGCGAACGAGTCCCGTTCCGTCGCCTGGCGCCCGGCGAGCCAACCCTCGCCTACGAATCCCGGATTACCGGCATCGACGCCTTCGACGATGGCCGCCAGAAGCAGGTGGCCTTCGCCCAGGCCGGCGATATCGTGCGCCTCCACGGCCTCAAGGAAACCATGATCGGCGACTATCTGGGCTGTGAACCCGGCGGGCGACCGCGAGCTGCATTTCCGCCGCCGATCATGGAAAGCGTCGTCAGCGCCCACGACCCGGTTCTGCGCCCACAACTGAATTCGGCCCTCGCCGGTCTGGCCGAACAGGACCCGCTGATCAGCATTCGTCGTGACACCCGCCGCGGCGCGATCTCGGTCCGCCTCTATGGCGAAGTCCAAAAGGAGGTAATCGCGGCCACGCTGACCGACGACTACGGCGTCGACGCCATCTTCGAGCCAAGCCAGGTGATCTGCGTCGAGACCCCGATCGGCGTTGGCGCGGCAGTTGAGCACATGGGCGGCGCCGGCAATCCATTTGTCGCCACCGTCGGCCTCCACATCGAACCGTGCGCCGCCGGCAACGGAATTACGTATAAACGTGAACTGGGCTCATTGCCTTTGTCCTACTATACCGCCATTGAGGAAACGGTATACGCTACATTTGAGGAGGGCCTGCATGGCTGGCGCGTGATCGACTGCCAGGTCACGCTCACCGATGTCGCCTTCGCCTCACCTGTCACCACCGCCGCCGACTTCCGCAACCTCACGCCCCTCGTGCTCATGACCGCCCTGCGCCGGGCTCGGACCCATGTCCTCGAACCCGTCGAGCGCTTCACCCTCGACACTCCCGAGGACTGCCTCGGCGACGCGCTGGCCGCGATCGGCGCCGCCCGCGGGCAAGTCCAGCAAAATGAGTGGCATGGAAACGGCTGGCGCCTCGCTGGCACGATTCCCTCGTCGGAAGTCCACGCCTTCGAGCAACGGCTGCCCGGCATCACCCGCGGCGGCGGTGACTTCGAAAGCCGCTTCGACGCCTATGCCCCCGTCGTTGGCCCCGCCCCCACCCGCCCCCGCACCGACTTCAACCCCCTCGACCGCAAGTTCTACCTCGCTCAGGTTAGCCAATCGTGAGCGCATCGCCGCCTCGTGGGGGGAGGGCCCGCTTGGCCTTCCACAACCACGCCTCATAGGGGACGACCCCGTGTCGTCCCGCCTCCGTTCCACAAGGCGGTACTCCCGGTCATGGG
>JACCUV010000261.1 GCA_013698495.1 Chloroflexia bacterium | reverse complement strand
GATTTTGGCCACCGCACTGCCCACTCAATCCGAGGTTCTGGTCAGCGGGCTTCCTTCCACTGGATCAAACAGCGGCGACCCTGGCAATACGTCGCTGCTGCTGCTGATCGCAGGCGCCTCGGCGATTTTCTTCGCCGTGGCCCCCATGGCCGCCGTCGCGACACAGCGGAAGAAAGCCGAATCGGGTTAGCGGGCGTCGACGAGGCGCGACTCGGCGGTCTGGTCGAGAAGATCGTTGACAACGACATCGCGATCATGAGTCACGGTCCGGGTGGCCATCGCCTCATCCTGAACATCAGGAACCAGTGCGCCGCCGGGGTGCGCCTTATCAGCGGCAACGATGGCGTTCAGGATGCCTGGAACCCGTTGCAGCGGCCGGACATGCTGGAGCGCGCCTACATCATGGCCTACCGCAACAACCTCCGCCGCGACAACGACATCGAGAACGTCATCGACATCGTGACCTACGGCAACGCCACCGTGATCGGCGACAGGAAGTATGGGCTGCGTGAGGGTGGATCAGCCGACCTCGTGCTCGTCGATGCCGAAACCCACGTCGTCGCCGTCGTTCATCGCCCGCCGCGCTATCTCGTCATGAAGCGCGGTCGGATTACCGCCCGAAATGGCGAATGCCTGGTCTGAGAACGCTCGCCACCGGTGTCGCGCTGTCGAGAGCCGGGAAAGGAATGGGCTCGCATGAGGCATCGGCCCGCAAGCAGGAGATTTGCGCCGCGAAGAGGGTGTCCGCGAGTGGCATGCCTACCGATTGATCCGTGCCATATACCCTGACGCTTGCAACCGTCGAACCTTCCTGGGCCAGGAACCGGATCGCGGATACCTCGAGACTGCCTTCATCGGTGTTGATATTTGAATAGGACTCGGTCGCTGTCCATCCCGTGATCGCCCCATCGTGTTCGGGCAGCTCCTGAATCAGGACAGGGTTCTGGGTGGTTTCGGGAAATTCCTCGGCAAGCTCGACGACGAGATCGAAACTCTCGATCACGAACGACTCGGCCGACTCCGCGTCTGGAAAGGTGATGACCCGGATCTCGATCCCCACGGCGGAGTTGCCCTGATCGCTGGTCAGGTTGGTGTAGAAGATGTAGACATCCCGTACGCCGAGATCGCCATAGAACTGGTTCAGCACCGGCGGCAGTTCCCCGGTTTGGCTTTCTCCAGACCTGATTTGGTACAACTCGTCCTCCACCGGCTCGCCGGCGACGGTTTGAAGCACCTCGTAGTCATTTCCTTCAATAACGCGGAGGATCACCTGCTCCGCGTCGACTGACGAGGACTCGGGCGTCTGGGCCGCGCCCAAATAGACGGTGTTGACCATCGAAACGATCAGCAACAACGTCATGCCGACTACGAAAGTGCGCTTCTTCAAGACCGCCACGCCACTATGCCTTTCTGTTCGATCCAGCTACGTCGACGTGTCCAAAACACATCCCGATGGCGCCAACCGCACCACGATACTCGGCATATGAAGGTATTGGACCCGTAGATCGCATCATATGTCGTGCTTGCCGGGAATGCAACTCCCCGATCCGGCTTCGGATCTCAGCCAAACAGGACGCCCCCGCCGCCTCGATCGCCGCCCCGCGCCGCGACCAGGAACGCCTCTCCACCAACCTTGAAGTGTGCGGTTGCGATCTCTTCGGAACAGGGAAACCAATGTTGCATGCGCGTCGTCGGATTTGGTTGTGACAAATCTCTCTTGGCATCTGCCAGGTCGCGTCAGTCCGGCTGTCGCTAACTCATCGCGCGGAGCGCCGGACTCAACCAGCGAAAGGCGCGTTGGGTTGACGTGCAAAGGAGTCGCGGCCGAAGAACGAAAGCGCCCCGCCGCAAAGCGCATCGATCCTACGCATCACGCTGCCAGTCGCGTGTCGGCGCCCGAGTGCGGTCAAACCGGCGAACAGAACGCCGCAAAGTGTTGAACCCACGATGAAACTTGTGAGAATCGCGACGACTTCCACGACCGCCTGCGTTGGTTGTGGCGCCGAACGTACCGCCACCGAAACCAGACCAGAATGCGATTCCCGCCGGATTCGCCAGCGAGAACATGATCCCGACTTTCCAGCCGTTGCCTGAGACCGGCGTCAACGATCGATCGGTCTTGCCCAATGCCCCGCGAAACGCGGATCTGGCCAGCGCGAAGAGGAACCCGGCCCCGATTACGCCAAGAATGGTCGTCAGCGAATCGCGCTGGAGCATCACGACTGTACCAGTCAACCCGAGGATCGCCCACATCACATCGCCAACCAGTGAACCCAACTGAACCGATAGAGCGGGTCTGAATCCGTGACTCAGGCCCCTTCGCGTCGCTTCCAGATTGACGGGTCCAGGCACAGCGGTGTAGGCAACACCTATTGCCAAACCGCTGACAATGAGCGGAATGAGTTCACCCATGATCGTCCTCCGCAACTTACACGAAATCGCCTCCGACTACTCCAGAACCTTCACCTGGCCAGTGTCCATATCGTAGATCGCGCCGACAACCGCCACCGTGCCGGCCGCAAGCGCGGCATTGATCACCGGCGAGATCGTGCGCAAGCGGCGCGCTTGACGGCGCACATTCTCCTCGGTTGCGGCAACCAGCAGATCTGCCGGATTCGTGGCCTGGGCCCGCAACACCGACGGTTCCAGCGCGTCAATCAACACGAATAGCCGGCCCGGCAGGTCCACCTTTTCCTCAACCACCCGGATCGCGCAGGTGACCGCGCCGCAATGGGTGTGCCCAAGCACCATCAACAGCGGCGTGGCGAGGAACTCGACGCAGTACTCCATGCTTGCAAGTCCGTAATCGCTCAGGAAGTTGCCCGCCAGCCGAACCATAAACAAATCGCCCGGCCCACAATCGAAAATCAACTCGGCCCCAACCCGTGCGTCGCCGCAACCGAGAATTGCCGCGACCGGTGAGTGCTCGTCGACCAGCGCCGTGTGCGAGGCCGAATAGTCGCGCGGTGGCAGCGTCTCGTCGACGTATCGGCTGTTGCCCGCGAGCAACCGATCGAGCGCCTGGTTCGGCGTGAGGTCCTCGACGTCCCCTCTGACTCGTGGCATGGACGATAGACTCCCACTTCCATACTCAATCGCGTTGCACACGATGTTTCTGAAGGGCAGTTTCCCACAACGTGGTCCTGGAATAGTCCTTGCGCGCACAAAAACCGGGTCCGTGACTGATCAGGCGCTACACACGATGCCCGGAATAGGCAATAATGCCCATAGTTCGTTTGAACAAGCACAAGAGTGGTGCGGAGCGTGACGGCGTCGTCCACTGCGACTTCCCCGGCCGGTCCACGCAAGTCAATGAAGAGGTGAGCACTCCATGAGCAGGCAGCGAAGTCGTCACCAGGTGTTTCCGACCACGGTCCTCAGTGTTCTGATGGTGTTTGCCGGATTGCAGGGGGCCGTGACCGCCGCGCAGGCGTCGTCGATCGAGATCGAGTCGATTTCGGCCGCGTGCGGTCCCGATGGGAACGCAATCACGGCCACGCTGTCGGTCGCCGATCCCGAACGGGGCCTGACGGTCCGCGTTGACCTCGTCGCCGATGGAACGGCGATCGACGAGTACTGGTTCCTGCTCAACGACGTGGAGACGGAGTACACCCACGATTTCTCGCTTGCCGAATCGATACCCGCCGATGCCGACGCGGTGATAGTCGAGGTCGCTGAAGCGGCGGAGTACCCATCGCAAGACCCTGTCGAGACGTCGCCATCGCTTCCCATCACTTCAGATGAAGTGGAGTTGCGACCACAGGGAGTTGGCGCCGGTGAGGCGAGATACTGCGATGCGCCCGCGACGGAAGCCTCGCCGGCCGCTTTGCCAGCCACGCCGGAAGCGTTCACTGAGGGCTCGCCAGTAACCCCGCCAGAGCCGACTGAGGAACCGACGGCCACCACCGAGCCGACCGAGGAACCGACGGCCACCACCGAGCCGACCGAGGAACCGACGGCCACCACCGAGC
>JACCUV010000246.1 GCA_013698495.1 Chloroflexia bacterium | reverse complement strand
CCGCCATGCGCGCGATCTGGCCGCCTGGTTTCGGGACAAGGAAGCGGTGTTGCCGCAGGGGTCAATCACCGCTCGCCACATCGACTCGCATGACACGTTTTGGTGGCCCCTCCCCGGTTTCAAATGGCGAAGAGAGCAATATGGGCTGCCCGTGACCCGAGCGCTGCTGGCAACCTGGTCGCTGATCGGTGGCGCGTACATGACCTTCGTCGGCGGCGAGGTTGGACTCGAGGACGACATCCGGCGCATGAACCGGCTCCGCGCCGAACTCCCCGAAGTCAGGATCGGCGCCGCCGACTACGACGCGATCCGAGCCGACGACGATCGAATCTTCGCTGTGGCGCGGGTTCATCGAGGTCATGCGTCGCTGGTGCTGGTCAACTTCTCGAATGCCGAGGTGTCCACGGTCGTCACTGTCGACAACTCAATCGTACCGGCGGATCGGGGGCCCTGCCGGATTCGAGACGTGTGGAACGACATCGATTTGTCCAGTGCCAACGGCTCCTCAAGGACGTCAGATCGGACGGTAGATCGGACGGGATCGATTGCTGTTTCGTTCGCGCCTTACGGGGCCAGGGTGTTGACGATTCGCTCGATGGAACCCCGGCCCTGAAGTTCAGGGCAACTTCGCGGCCCGTGAGAGAGCGACTTCAATGCAAAACGGCAAACCATATTCGGCATTAGACAAACTGAAGAGCCAGTCAAGCGGCGAGCACGTATTGACGATTGAGACGCCCTGTCTGAATTTGACCTTTAGGCGGATGGACGCGGGCGAGGTGCAGCTGACCTCGCTGATCACAGCCGGTCGAGAGTGGATCGCCTCGCCGACGCCGATGTTTGGTTTGCTGGACGATACGCATGCCGGGATCGAACTGCAAGACGCAACGGGCGTTTTCGAAGGAAGCACATATCGGCTGCGCGGGACCCTGCGACCAACCGGCATAACAGCGTCTATTGCCTGGAATGTGTACGAGGAGGAATCGGTCGTTGTCGCGGAAATCGAGATCGTCAACGAGACCGATCATGCCTTCGAGATCGGCAATCTTACGTCCCTGTGCCTCAATCTCCGCGAGGACCAGGGTCAGTTTGGAGCGCTTGCCGGAGGTCGCTGGGATGAAACGATGCCACCCCGCGGATACAAGCTCGAATCAACTGACCTCGACGAGATTGGCAGAGGCAAATCGATCGGCGCGGCCGAAGATGGTCGATCCTCTGGGGAACATGTTCCGTGGTTCGCCCTGATGCATCCCGGTGGCGGACTGCTCGCATCATTGGTTTGGTCGGGACGATGGGGACTCAACATCTCGCAAAACATCGAAGGGTGTAGCCTGGCATTTGGCATTTCAGACTTTGGCCATCGGCTCCTGCCTGGTCAAAAAATTGCGTTGCCTGGAGTAGCGCTCGCGGGCTACGCCGGCGACCTCGACGATGGCGCCAATGCCTGGCGAAAATGGGTCGCCGAGCACTGGATGCCTTCCCTCCCCGACAACTGGCCGTGGGTTCAGTACAACCACTGGTATGCCTGGGACGGCGACATCGACGCAAGGCGACTGCTCAACGAGGCGCACCACGCCGCCAAGGCGGGCTGCGAGGTGTTTGTGATCGACGACGGGTGGTTCAGGGGCCGACGACCCGAATCGTACTTCGCCGGCTGGGGCGATTGGGTGGAAGACCGCTCCAAATTTCCGGAGGGACTTCGTGCATTCGGCGCTGGCATCCGCGAGCTTGGCATGAAGTTTGGACTCTGGGTCGAGCCCGAGCGTGCCGACGACAACGGCGACCTTGTACGCGAGCATCCCGACTGGGTCGCGACGCGACAGAGCCAACCGATCGCGCGCCGCGGTCCGGACGGTGACGAAGGCGTGCATCTCTGCCTCGGCAATCCCGAGGTGCGGCAGTGGATGATCGCCGACATGATCCGGGTCGTTCGCGACTACGGTGTCGATTGGCTGAAGTGGGATTACAACATCGGGTACGGGCTCGGCTGCGATGCCGAAGACCATGGCCATCAGGCGCGGGACGGTCACCATGCCCACACGCTCGGCCTCTACGTCGTGTTCGAGGCATTGCGTGCGGCGTGCCCGAACCTAATGATCGAAAATTGCGCGAGCGGCGGGCATCGCGTCGATCTTGGCACACTCCGGCACACCCATACCAACTGGATCTCGGACTACACGCATCGAGCCGCCAGTTGTCGCCAACATGTGCAAGGGGCCGGTCTGTTCCTGCCATTGCCCCATCTCAACACATGGGCGCTTGCAGATCGCTCCGCGACCGAGTTCCGCAGCAGAATGGGCGGCGCCTTTGGCATATCTTCCTTTATGGAGAAGTGGACAGAAGATGAACGCGCCACATTCAGCCTGGCTGTCAAGGAGTACAAGAAACTCCGTCTGTACCTGAGCGGCAAGCGATTCTTGCTGACCGGTCCATTGCATCAGGACTGGGAGGTGTGGCAGTTCGTGCATCCCAATGGGAGAGACTCCGCGATTCTGGCGTTTCGCGAAGCCGGCCGGGTGGTCGAAATTCGAGTCCAGCCACGAGCGCTCTCCGCCGATACACGCTTTCTGGTCCAACGACCAGGCTCGGTTGTCGACGTCCAACAGACGGGATCGGTATTGAATTCGGCGGGTATCTCGATGCTGCTGACTGAAACCCAAAGCAGTGAACTGGTTTGGCTGACCGCGTTGGATTGATCCTCCCTCTCCGTTCACATG
>JACCUV010000226.1 GCA_013698495.1 Chloroflexia bacterium | reverse complement strand
GACGCCGGCGCGAAGACGGCGCCGTCGAGCGGACATCGAGTGGCGAGCAGCGCCGCGATCCGCGAGCAAGCAATGGCGAGTCGCCCCCGCCTCGACCCGGACTGCCAGCATCGCAGCGAGGTCCAGGTTTGTACGTCCCGCTCTGGGGCGAGTCGATTGGAGCGACCGGCCCGCAGCCACGCGAGCAGCAATTCGCGCTCGTCCCGCCGGAATCGATGGCGAGCGAGCCGCCTGTAGAGACGCCGGCCGCCCCCACTGTGGCGGCCTTTGCCAAAGGACGCGGCACCAGGGCCAAACCGCTGCGTGTCTTTCCCTTCGGCGTGAGCCGCAATCGCCTCGAACAGGCAATCATGCAGCTCGATGTCCCGGCGGTCATGGTCCGTGAACCGGCCGATGCCGATGTGGTGATCACGCTCAAGAACGCCTATCGTCAAAAACCGCAACCAGTCCGCGATGCCGAACTTCGTGGCATACCGGTCTATGTCTTGCGCTCGAACACCGCCACCCAAATGGAGCACGTGTTGGTCTCGCTCTTTCCCAATGCCCAGCAAACTCCCAGAACAAACGGCGGCGATGGTCAGTCGAAACGGGAGCGCCGGGAGTCCTCCGGCGGGGATTCGGTGATCAGGGCCCTGACCGAAGCCGAGAACGCGATCTCGGCGATCATGCAGGGAGCCCCTGTCACCGCGTTGAGCCCGCAATCGCCGCCGATCCGCCGCATGCAGCATGAACTCGCCGAACGATACAGCCTCGATTCGAGGAGTCGCGGCCGCGATCCGTTCCGGCATGTCGAAATTTACCGGCGGGGCATGCAATAGGTGGCGCCGGGACTGTTCATAGCCTTCGAAGGACCTGAGGGCGGCGGCAAATCGCTGCAGGTGGGACTTCTCGCCGAACGCCTCCGATCCGATGGAGCCGACGTGGTCGCCACCCGCGAACCAGGCGGTACGAAGGTGGGCGATGAGATCCGCGCGGTTCTCCTCGGGCTGGGGGACTATGCTATTCTCCCCGAGACCGAAGTGTTGCTGCTCGCGGCGGCACGTGCGCAGCATGTGCGTGAGGTCATAACGCCGGCGTTGGAACGTGGAGCGCTGGTCGTGTGCGACAGGTTTGTCGATTCGACTTTTGCCTACCAGGGCGGCGGCAGCGGACTCGACATGTCGCCACTGCGGACAATTCAGGCTTTTGCGACGGGAGGGCTGGAGCCGGATATCCGGTTCTTGCTGGATTTGCCGGTTCAGGTTGGACTTCAACGACGTCATGCCGAACCCGCATCGGTCAACCGGATTGACCTTGCCGATAATTCCTTTCACCAGCGTGTGCGTGACGCTTACCTCAACCTCGTGACCGCGGCTCCCAGGCAGTGGGTGGTGATCGACGCCGACGCAGCCCCGGATACCGTCCACGAGACGATTTGGCGTGAATTGCGAAGAGTACGCGCGAACCCGCGCTACGTCGTGACCGAATGACATTCCCGGCCCGGCCTGGGATACGATTGGCACGGATGGAAATCAGGCCATGAAGCTGGTTATCGCGGTGGTCCAAGGCGCCGACGCCGATCCACTCTTGAATTCACTCACCAGGCGTGGGTTTCGAGCTACCCAGATCAACAGCGCAGGCGGGTTCCTGCGGGAGCGGAACGTTACGCTGCTGATTGGCGTTCGAGATACGCACGTCGCCGAGGTGCGGGAAATCGTCCGTAACAATTGCCATTCCCGCACCCGTTTCGTCAATCCCCTGATGCCGATCGTGGAACCAGGTGAGTTCTACATCCCCAACCCTGTCGAGGTGCTGGTCGGTGGGGCCACGATGTTCGTGGTCGCGATCGAACGTTACGAGCGCCTCGGAATCGCCTGATCGCCCGATATCGAGGAGTTCGCGTTTGGATATCGAAACATTCGTGGCCCGTGGCCTACAAATAATGCTGGCCCTGGGCGGAGCGTACCTGATTGCGACATGGTTTGTGTTGGCAATCTGGACGTTTCGCGACATCGAATCGCGAAGCCGGAGTGTCATCTCCCAGGTCTTCTCAACGTTGCTGGTCGTGCTCTTCTGGATTCCCGGTTGGCTCCTGTACCGCCTCTTGCGGCCAAAGGAAACTCTGGACGAGGCGTATCAGCGCTCCCTCGAAGAGGAGTACTTGCTCCAGGATCTGCAGGAACTGCCGCTTTGCCCAAACTGTAATCACTACATAGAAGACGAGTGGCAACTTTGTCCCCACTGCAACACCCAACTCCGGGAAGATTGCGCCAGTTGCGGGCGGCTGGTCGACTTGCGTTGGGACATTTGCCCATACTGCGGCGCGCAACACCATCATGAGCATCCGGAACTCGACGTCACGGTCGATGACGATCGGTGGATCGATCCCGCCGCGATTGAGAAGCGCCTTCGCGATGAAGACGAGCGCCGCACCCGCGATGAAACCCGCGCCCTGCCGGCGGCCACCGCCGCCACTGCACTCGGTCGCGGTCTGCTCTCGCCCTCGGTGCTCCAGATGGACGAGTTCCGCCGATCGTCGACCGCCGAACCGAATGGTTCCACCGCCGATCGAGGCGCCGCATCGGATTCCATTTCCGCTGCCATGGAACCACGCGATGCTGGCGCCGAGACCGCCCGCGAACCGGACCTCTCGGTTTTGCGCAATCCGGGCGAAGACGACGACGAATCCGAAACCGACGACACCACCGTCCCGGATCGCTTCAAGGTCCAATAGTCGCGGGATTCAATCGCGATCTTGTAAGGGCGAACCGGGATCGACCGCTGTAGGCACGCATCGAAATCGCACTTCGTCGATCCTGTGTCCGCCCGAGACTTCCGCGGCTGATTTACACCGCAGATTCTATTGGTCCACGGTCTAAAGTTCGCGCAGTTTCTGCATCGCCTTCACCCCTCCGAAGTCACCGGCTGTCGCGTTGGCGGCACGTCGGGACGAATCTGGAAATTGAACTTCTCCCGAATCGCATCGTAGAAATTGGTCGTGCCAAACGTCACCAGTTGGAAGGTGTGTACGCCGCGCTTGATCTGGACAACATCGCCCTGCCGAAGATCGACCCGCGTTCGACCATCCAGGATCAACGACCCCTCATGGTCGTTGGTCAGCACCAGTTCGATGGAAACGTCTTCCGAAACCACCATCGGCGTCCGAATCGGTGAGTGACAGGAGATCGGGACGATCGCGTATCCCCGAACACCGGCGGTGAGGATCGGTCCACCCGCGGCCATGCAATAGGCAGTGCTGCCTCGCGCTGTCGAAACGATCATTCCGTCGCCCGGATAGGTGTTCACGAAGTGGCTATCGACGTAGACCTCGACATCAAGCATCCGGTTCCCGCCGCGAATCACCACGTCGTTGATCGCCCAACCCTGGGCATGGGTTTTTCGATCGCGTACCAGATTGGCCTCCAGCGTCGAGCTGGTTTCCACCGTAAATTGCCCCTCGACCAGCATCCGCAAGGCGTTGACCCAATCCTGCTGCTCGACCAGGGCCAGGAATCCGACCTTGCCGAAGTTGATTCCAAGAAGTGGCACATCGGGATAGACGTTTGCGGATCGCATCATCAACCCGTCGCCGCCAAGCACGATCACCGCGTCTATGCCGGCAATGCCGGTGGCGGAGAGCTCCGTTTCAGTCACCGGTTCATGACCGTGCTTACGCAACCACGCGCCAATCTCCTCCGCGAGGAGCTTGGCTTCCGTTTTGCTGAGCGCCGCCACAATTCCATATCGTTTCGACAACGTGATTCTCCCTACGTACCGGAGTCCGATTCGTCTCGCCGATGAGAAAAAGTGGCGGCTGCCCACGATGGCGTGAGATACGCTGCATGATCGTCTTGCGTCGCGAACTCAAACAAGGCGGCCGGTCGATGACTGCCATCCCGGCGAACTTCGTTGGTGTTAATGAGTGTTCCGGAAGCGGTCATGCGCCGCCGGAAATTCCGCTTGTCGACCGGATGCCCGAGTACATGCTCGTATGTTTGCTGCAGTTCCGAAAGGGTGAACGACTCCGGCAGCAAGTGGAAGGCGATGTTTGTATACCCGAACTTTGCCCGGAGCCGCAGCAACGCGTAATCGAAGACCATGCGGTGAATATCGTCCTGAATTTCGAGACCGTCAACAAGGCTCCAATGCATTCGGTTGTCGGAGGGTCCTACGCACGCATCCTGCCGAAACAGGGCGATAAAACTCACCGCCACTTCGCGCTTGTCAACGCGTTCGGTGCTCAGCGTATAGAGTTGCTCGATATATTGGGCATCGCACCCGATCCACTGGAGGAACGTTCGGCGAGCGGACTCGTCGAGAGATTCATCGAAACCCGGGTGCCCGGTAATCAGCGTCGTCCCGAATCTGGTGTTGGCGCGGTGCCCAACCTCCAGATCGAAGCCACGCAGGCGGAACGGCGCCGCAATAATCGTCAGTTGCGGTTGGGCCGGCGTCATCGGAATTGCGAGCGGCGTCGATTCCATGTGTTCCCGATGCGGGGCCAGGGAATGACTGGCCTGGAAAATCGATTTCAGTGCTGCCAACGAGCGTACATCATACCGGCAAAGCTCGGGCATTTGCTGTGCGGGATGGTTGTGGCGCCTAGGGCTACCATGCCGTTAGACTTGGACCGAGCCACATTCGCGAGTGGTGAAAAGGTATCACAAGGGTCTTTGGAACCTTTATTCCAGGTTCGAATCCTGGCTCGCGAGCCATGCTTTCCATGCCAAATTGACCGTGCAATGACGCGGCTTAATGCCGGCGCCGCAGGCCCATCGACGCGGACGATGACCGCAATCGAATCAACCGCCTTTGCTTTCCGGAAGAGACGGCCCCTCAGTGACACCCAGCGCCAACCAACGATCCGACTCGGAGCGTGTCGCCGTCGCCGTGCTCGCCGCCGGCATTGGTTCCCGGATGAAATCCGCGACGGCCAAGTCGCTCCACCCGGTCGCCGGCGTTCCGATCATCGAGCGCGTGATCCGCGCTGGCCTCGCGATCGACCCGGATCAAATGGTGGTGGTTGTGAGCGAGGGCCTGATCGATCTTCCCGACCGATTGGGAATGAACGGTGAGTTCGAGGCGACCACCCAGGTCTATCCCTACGGCACGGCCGGAGCCGTGCGCAGCGCGTTCGACCATCTCGCACCGGCCAAGTGGCTGGTCTCCCTGCTCGGCGACAGTCCGCTGCTCACCGGGGACTCAGTCCGCGAACTCATCGACGGCGCGCGTCAAACCGGATCGCGGGTCACGATTCTGACCTGCGTTCTCGACGATGCCCAGACCTATGGCCGCATCGAGCGCGACACCTACGGCAATGCCCGCCGAATCGTTGAGTTCAAGAACGATCTGGCGCAGTTGCGGTCGGGTCCGACCGAGATCAATAGCGGGATCATGGTCCTCGACGCCGTCTGGGCGAGAGAGGCGCTTGTCCGCCTCAAGGAGAACGCGCAAGCGGGTGAACTAATGCTGACCGACATTTTGGAGATCGCGATCGAGGACATGCAGCCGCACGATCCCTGGCCGATCGCCACCGTTGCGGGTCATCCCGACATCGCGCTGGGCATCAACGATCGAACCCAGCTCGGTGTTGCCGATGCCGTGATCCGCCAGCGAGTTCGCGCGCAACTGCAGCGCGATGGCGTGACGATCGTCGGCGCCGACACTGTTTTCATCGACGAGACGGTGCGTATAGGGCGAGACACGACGATCCTGCCATTCTCGACGATCACCGGTTCAACCTTCATCGGGTCCGATTGCCAAATAGGCCCCAACGCCGTGCTTCACAACGCCCAGATCGCTGATCGCGTGGTCGTGAAGTCGTCGACCGTGACCGACTCGACGATTGGCGAGGGAACGGACGTGGGACCCTATTCGCACATCCGCGATGGCGCCGAAATCGAC
>JACCUV010000210.1 GCA_013698495.1 Chloroflexia bacterium | reverse complement strand
CGCGGTCCCGATCATTGCCGGCGAGGAGTTCGCCGATGGAACTTCGGTCGAGGTCGAGCAACGGATCGTGATCGACGCCCTGGCGTCGTCGTTCGAGCCGCCGCTGGATGGGTTGCTGAGGTTGCGGATTCTGGAGCAACAGTCCGTGGCATGCGCGGCGGAACGGTTGGGGATCAGCCAACGCTCGGCCACGCGGCACTGGCGCTCGATCATGATCCGTCTTCGGGCGGATGAGCGGCGGCAGGGGTGAGAAGAGAGGATGAGGTTGCCGCCCAGGTCACCGGTGTATTCCGGGGCGGCATTTGCGCTTTCGGGGGCTTATCCAACCGTCATTCCGAGCTTGCGAAGAATCCACGCGCGAAGCGCTTCCGACGGAGTCGGTGTCTCATGCGGCAAGGCATGTGCGTCCGCTGACGCGGACCCCCTTCGCCGTATCCAGCGGGGCCGGGATTCTTCCTTCGTCAGAATGACGGTTTCTCGGCGCGTAGGTGCCCTCCGCTAGGCCAGGACGGGTTCGTGGGCCTGGGCGAAGACCTGCGCGAAGACGTCGGGTGGTTGCCCGCCGGAGAGACCGTACCGGTCGTCGATCACGAAGTACGGGACACCGGTCACACCGGCCGCCTGGACTTGCCGGATTTGGGATCCAACCGCCGTGCGAGCGGACTCGTCGGTCAGAGCGGCGACGATGCCTGCTTGCTCGTCGCTGGTCAGGCCAGCGATGGTAGCCGCGTCGAGGATTTCCGTGGTGAGGCCGATGTCCTTGCCCTGCTCGAAGTAGGCCCGGTAGAGCGCCTGGATCAGGGCCGACTGCTTCGCGGGCGGGGTGGTGGCGATCGCGATGTGCCCAGGCAGGGTATCGACGGCGACCTCGATCAGGTCGAACCGAAACGGTATCCCCACGGCGGCGCCGGCTTGGGCGACGCGCTCGAACATGGCGTCGATTTGCTCATCGGTGGCCTGCTTGCGATCCTTGAAGCGCTGGCGAAACTCCTGCCGCGGCGTGCCGGGCGCGATCGGATCGAGCTGGTACGGCAACCACTGCAGTTCGCGTTCACCGCCGTGTTTCGCGGACCACTCGGCGAGCGCTTGTTCGAGATTGTGGTGGCCAATGTGACACCACGGGCAAATGAGGTCCTGAACGATCTTGATTTTCAACGACGACTCCCTTGACTTCAGCGAACGACTTACCAATCGTAAGAGTTTACCCGATGTGAGTGGGTGGTGACGAGTGGGTGGAGAGGACGGAGTCGAGGAATGCAGGACGCAAGACAGAGAGGACCATGTGGACCGGTGAACGATCTCTCCTGGTCGGTCGAAGGTCGGCATCGGTGGTGAGATGCGTTCGTTGACGCGTACCGGCTTCGCCGTATCCAGCGGGGCCGGAATTCTTCCTTCGTCAGCATGACGGTTGGGGCAGGTCAGGGTTGGCCGTGAACATTTCATTGCCGCGATTCGAACGTCCCCTTGCCTGGTCCACAACCAGTGGAAGCCTGTTTAGTCTGCTCTGCCCGAGTTGGGCAACCGAATCGTGACGGTGGTTCCCTTGCCGGGCGCGCTTTCGGCCCCGATTGCGCCGCCGTGCGCTTCGACCAATCCCTTGGCGATCGCCAAACCGAGTCCGCTGCCGCCGGAATCCGCGGATTTCACGAATCGTTCGAACATGCGGGATGCTTCGTCCGCGGGCAACCCGCGTCCGGTATCGTGGACCGTGATTTCGGCGTGTCCCGCCACTGTTGTCAGGCCCAGGGCGATCGCGCCACCTTCGGGTGTGTACCGAAGAGCGTTCGTCACGAGATTGTCCAGCACCTGACGAATCCGGACAGGGTCGATCTCAAGCGACACCTCGGCGGTGAAATCAACCGTCAGGTTGACTCCCGTTCGCGCCGCGGCCGGCGCAAACGAGGCCGCGACATCTCGCAGCATTTCCCCCAACTCCGTCATGCTCTGATGCAGCGGCAACATCCCGGCCTCGGTTGTCGCCAATGTCTGGAGATCATCGAGCAGGCGGGCGATCGTTCTCGTCTGGTCCAACAGCGGCGCCAGGTGAGGGGCGTCCCTGGGGTAGACATCGTCGATCATGCCCTCGATTGTGCCCTGCACCAC
>JACCUV010000207.1 GCA_013698495.1 Chloroflexia bacterium | reverse complement strand
GTTTTCCACCCAGTTGTAGCCATGAACACACTGTTCCTTTCGAAGTACGCGATTTGGGCTCTCGAAACAGGAAGAGTGCGACAGGATGTCGAGATTGTCCATAAAACTGCATCCATCGGCGCCGAAGGTGCGACAGTCAGGCGCCTCGAAACGGCTCTGGCGATAAGCGACCTACCCTTCCACTCCGAACACAATCGTCGCCGCGAACAAACCAGGAGGGTCGCTCTGCGCAACGCGCAGCCGGTTCTTCGTTTCCTGGACCCGGCGCTATCATGCGCCTCCGCGAGCGGCGGCGCATCCGTAAAACTTCTGAATCGGCGCGCCGAGAATCGGATGTGATTTTGGAAGTGCGCGCAAGCCACGACGCGGACAATTAAAGATTGGTGAGCCAACGTTGGTCCGGCTCCGAAGTGGAGTTGACATTCCAAGCTCATTTGAATATAGTGTACGTACAGTTCCGAGGATCGGGAGCGATCTCGATTTCCTCCACCCATCGACGTCAGGACCAGAGGCACTCTTGCGGGGAAGCTTCCGGACACCAGCGACGATGCGGGATCGACCGGGAACCCGATTGCGTTGAGGGCGTCAATCGGGGAAACGATCGGTCGCGGAGGCGAGTCGCTCCCGGTCCGTCGGGACTATCGCGTTAACGCTGTTCACTTGTTCCCAAGTCATCCAAACCATGCGAGAGTGCAATTCCAGATCACTTGAGCCAGGTCATGCGCTTCAACGGAACAGGAACCTCTCCCCAATGACCACCCCGTTCACCATCATTGTGGCCTCCGACCGATACGGCGCGGCCAGCACGGATTTCGATCGCGAGCATGAACTCCTGGCTCAGTTTGACGACATCGACGTCACCCTCATCGCCGAACCTGGGGGCGCCGAGGATCACCTCATCGCCATAGGTCAACGCGCCGACGCGATCCTGTTAAGCACGCGTGAGGCGGTGACACGCCGGGTCTGCGAGCACATACCCGGAGTCAAGGTCATCGCTCGCTACGGTGTGGGTCTCGACAATGTCGATCTCGACGCCGCGACCCATCACGGAATCGTCGTCACCCACTACCCGCAGTACTGCACCTCGGAAGTGGCCGACCATGCGGTGGCGATGCTCCTCACCCTCAACCGTCGGATCGTCGAACTGAACGACGACCTGCGCGCCGGAGCCTGGAGTTCGGGTGCACGGCGCGCAACCGGGATCTTGCGCGGCCCGCTGCCGGCGATGTCCTCGATCACGGTGGGGCTGATCGGCTTTGGGCGGATTGGACAAGCCGTCGTCGCCAGGCTCAAACCGTTCGGCAGCCGGATTCTGGCAGCCGATCCGTTCGTCGATCCCGAAACCATCCGCCAGGCGGGCGCCGAGGCCGTCGCGCTCGAGGACTTGATTGCGCAGTCGGACATGATCAGCTTGCATTGCCCACTCAATCCCGAAACACGCGGTCTGCTTGGTCCCGCCCAATTCGCGAGCTTGAAGCCCGATGTGGCGATCGTGAACACCTGTCGCGGACCCGTGATCGACGAGGCTGCCCTGATCGAGTTCCTTGGCGCCCATCCGATGGCCCGGGCCGCCCTCGACGTCACCGAAGTCGAACCGCTTGTTGCGGAATCACTCCTCTACCAGTTGCCGAACGTGATCCTGACACCGCATTCTGCCTACTACTCCGAGCAATCGGTGCGCACGGTGCGCGACCAAACGTTTCTCTCGGCAGTGGCAGTGTTGCGTGACCGGCGTCCGCCGACGGTCGCAAATCCGGAGGTGCTCCAGCGCGTGTCGCTCCTGGGCTGAGGGACACCGCGTCGGCCCGAGGTTGGCCGCCGATCCTCCGGCCATGTAGGATTGGCGACGACGACGATCGGCTTTGGGGAGCGCGCCAGTACGCATGCATTCGACTTCAAAGCCAGAGTCCGGTTCCAATCTCCGAAGCCTCACCGCGTCACCTTCGCCGAACCACCCGGCGCCAACGGAAAAGACCCTCGATGAGCGCCTGATCGGAGCCGCTCAGCAGGGCGATCTCGACGCCTACAACCAACTCGTCACGCGCCACGAACGGGCGGTTTTCAGCGTCTGCATGCGTTTGTTGCGCGATGCCTCGAGCGCCGAAGATGCGACGCAGGACACATTCATCCGGGCCTGGAGCGCGATCGACAGCTTCCGCGGTGGAATGGTCCGCCCGTGGTTGTTGCGGATCGCCACCAACCGGTCGTACGACGTGTTGCGGACGCGCGCTCGACGTCCGGCCTGGTCGCTCGACGCTGAGCTGTTCGAGTCCGAACCGGAGTGGACGACGCAAGCGCGCAGCGAGACGCCCGAAGCATTCGCGACCCGGTCCGAGCTGGGCCGCGTGCTTGAGGCGGCGCTGGGAGAGCTCCCGGACAACCAGCGTCTGGCGATTGTTTTCTCCGACGTTCAGGGGTACGGCTACGACGATGTCGCCGCGATCTCCGGTGTGCCTGTCGGCACCGTCAAGTCCCGGATCAGCCGTGGCCGGTCGGCGCTGCGCGATCGCCTGCGCAAGGACACCGCCCGCAGGGAACTCTTCGAGCGATACATTCGTCTAACTACTGAGGAACCGTAAACCGCTAAAAGCGATCGGTTCTATCGTGAATGAGACCTGACGTAACGACACGCTGAGTACTCCGTCCAAGACTGATTGCCAGTTTCGCCGCCAATGCGCCGTGAGGTTGAAGGCCAGCGAAAGATCCCCGCTCGAAGCGCTTCCGACGAAGTCGGCACTCGGGGACACAAACAGGAAGCATCCGCTGACGTGAACCGGCTTCGCGGGTATCCAGCGGGCCGACTCTTTCTACGTCAGAGTGACCGTTGGGGAGAGTGTCAATCAAGATTGAACGCAGTGGTGAGGACCAAACTGATTTCAATTCTCAAAACTTGACAACACCAATGGTTGACCAACGCATCGACAAACACATGAAGTCCGGCGGAGAGGAGGAGCGGCGATGAGCGATCGACAACCTGTTACACACACTAACGATCTGAACGCCTACCTCGATCGAGCCCTCAGCGGCGCCGAACGCGCCAGAGTTGAGGATCGACTCGCGCTGGAACCCGACCTGCGACATGTTCTGGAACAGTTGCGAGCGACGGCAATGCTGCTCAGGCGTCTGCCGGAACTCGCCCCGCACCGGTCGTTCACGCTTGGTCCGGAATTCGCCAGGACTGCAGTTGCCCCATCGACAAGCGGTGTGCTTCGGTTCCTGCCAACCGCGCGTTCGCTCAGTGTTGCCGCGATCGTCGTCTTCATGGTGGTCGGCGGGTCGCTCTTTTTCGACATCAATGGCGGCGCCGATGGCGATGCACACCGCACATTCCAGCAGCAGGACGAGATTCTCGGCGCTGGCGTAACCGAAACGCAATCACGAGCGTCTGATGTTGCAGAGGATGCACCCGAGGCGGCCGCTCCGGCGTCCGACGACGGAAACGTGGTCAATGCGGAAAGCTCGATGACGTCACGCGGCGATGCCGCTTCGGTTGGAGACGAGCCAATGGACGATCTCACGTCACTCGCTCAATCTGCCGACGACGACCTCGACGAAGGGGCTGGATCGTCCGCGGATGTCGCCCAGCCGGCAGGCGCCGAAACCACCTCAACCGTCGCCTCTGCTTTGAACGAGGATCGGTCGTCCTGGGTCTGGAGCAGCGTCTTCCTTGGTGGACTGGCGCTCGCGCTCGCGGTTTTCTGGTTCGTGCTTGCTCGGGTCGGTCGACAGGCCAGTGTAGGCAAACCCTGATCTTCCGCAGATCGGCAATCGCGCTCACGTCATTGACTTCCGAGTTCCGCATCCTCCCACTCGGGCCGGTGACTCCGGGCGCACGACACTATCGACAGGTTTCAGACAGGAGACTACCCATGGGAACACACGGCTTGCCGCGTCGAAACACCAAACCTGGCATCGTCGCGGCGATGGTTCTCGGATTCACGATCATGTTTTCGCCAGCGCTCAATGCCCAGGTTTCGACACCCGAAGCTGGGACCGAGGTCACGCGCTCGATCACCGTCAATGGAACGGGGACAGTCGAGGTCGATCCCGATACCGCCGAGGTCAGCCTCGGTGTGGTCGCCACCGACGAGTCGCTGGAATCGGCCCAAAACGATGTCAGCGAAGGCCTTGCAAACGTCACCCAGGTGCTTACCGATAGCGGCGTCGCCGCCGAAGACGTCCAGACGACTTCGTACAACATCTACCCCATCCCCGAGTACGACCGCGATGGCAACTATGTCGGGATCGAACGGTACGAGGTGTCGGCGGGGCTGGCGGTCATTGTCCGCGACATCGATTCCGCGGGGACGATTCTCGATACCGCCGTCGAAGGCGGCGCCAACAATGTCTGGGGGATAACCTTCTACGTCGAGGACCCGTCCGCCGCGGCCTCGCAGGCCCGCCAGCTCGCGGTCGAGGATGCCCGTGCCAAGGCCGACGCCCTGGCCACATCGTCGGGAATGGTTGTCACAAACGTCGTGTCGATCGTCGAGACGTCGTCACCGGATCCGATGGCCCAGGACTTCGACTTCGCCCGGGGCAGCGCCGACATGGCGATGGAAGAGTCGGCCATGCCTGTTCCGATCAGCCCGGGTCAATCCGAGGTGCGCGTCGATGTCGAGATCACCTTCGAGATCGAGCAAGCCGCCGGATAGCCGGTCTAAACCTATAGCGTACGGGCGGACCTGAATCGACCGATGATCGCGCCTCGATGACCCGGTTCTGGTCGATTCTGTCGTCCGCCCTGGTGGTCCGTCACTCTGACGTAGACCTACGCATATCGCCGATCCACCAATTCGACGAACGTGTCGATATCGGCGCGGATCACGTTGAGGCTGCTGTCCCAGAACGAGGGCGCCTGGATGTCGATCCCGCAACGCCGGGTGAGGGTGGCGGCATCGGCATCCCCGGTCGATGCCAGCAGCCCGTCGAACTGGCCGCGGAACGTATCGGGATCGAGCTGGTATGTCGCATACAGCCCGAGGCCGAACAGGAGGCCGAAGGTGTACGGGTAGTTGTAGTAGGACTTCCAGGGCATGTAATAGTGAGGGGGCCCTTCCCAGCTGTGCTGGCTGAGCACGTTAGCGTCAATTGCGTCACCGTAGGCAGCGTGCCGGAAATCATGCAGGAGCGATGAAAACTCATCGGCCGAAAGCTCGCGTTTGGCACGCTTGTCAATGACGGCAGTCTCGAAGTCGACGGCGATCACCATTTCGGTGATCGACATGTTCGCCGCCTGGAGCGATGCGTCGAGCAGGAGAAGCCGGTCAACCTCGCTGCTTTGAGTCACGGCCGCCCTGGCAACCAGTGTCTCGCAAAACGTGCTCGCGGTTTCCGCGAGGATCGTGGGTCTCGACTCGCGGCGCCAAGGTGAAACTTGTGCATCGCACCGGTTGTGGTAGGCGTGCCCCAATTCGTGGGCGAGACAAAGGACGTCATCGAACGTATCGATGTGGTTGACCAGGACGCGGGAAGTTCCATCGTCCAGCGGCAAGCACCATCCCCCGCCAGTCTTGTCGGCTCGTGGCCCGGCGTCGATCCAGTGCTCGTCCAGGGCGCGACGCGCGAGTGCTCCCAGCTCCGCCGAGTAGTCATCGAACTGGTCAATGACATACTTGGTGCACGTCTCCCATGGCCAGGTGCGCGAATTTCCCGGCATCGGCGCCCACAAGTCGTACCAGGCCAGCCTCTCGATCCCGAGAGCCCGCGCCTTCGCCCGCAGGTAGCGCTGGAAGTCCGGCAGCATGCGCCGGCAGGCGACCAACATGGTGTCCAGAATGCCGCGGTCGAGGCGATTCTGGAACAGGGACTCGTCCAGGACTGAGTTCCAACCGCGCTCCCGGGCAAGCGTGACCTGCTCGCCCTTCACTCCGTTGAGGGCGGCGGCGATCGGTTCCCGCCAGAGGCGCCAGGCCTCCGTCCGGCCCTCGTACGCGCGACGTCGCATGTCCCGGTCCTGGTCCACCGAGTACACGATCGAATCGGCCATCGGCATTTGCGTTACATCACCGCCAGGCATCTCGATGGTGACCACGATTTGCGTTGCCACCGTGTCCTGAAGGCGAGACCAGGCGTTTCCGCCGGACGCCTGCATCTCGGCCGCGAGGGCCTCACGCGGTGGGTCCATCAGGTGGCTGGCGGCGATAACGGCCTGGCGAAGCAGGAATGCATGTGCGCTGGCTTCTGGCGACACGGTCACCAGCGCATCGACGTCGATGCGGCCGAGCCAGGCGATGAACTGTGTCTCGGCGATGGTGCGCCGCGTCCGAATGGCTTGCAGCTCACTCATCCGGGCCTGGGCGGCGGGATCGCGCGTATTGGCCGCGATGAGCGCCTCCAGGTACCACCGGTTGTGCCGCGCCAGCCCCAGCGACTCGTTGAAGACGGCGATGATTCGGTCGAATGCCTGGGTCACCTCGTCTCCACCTGTCGCGGCGCGGGCCTCTGTCGCTTCGAGCAGCGACTCGAGCTCACCGATCAGCAATACCAGGCGCTCGACTGAGGCGGCGTACGCTTCCGAATCGACATCAGGATAGATCGTCGTCAGGTCCCACCGGGGCAGATCATGGGCAGCTGTGGCAGACATCTTCACACTCCTGGCGATTACGACAGGTTCGATTGGGTCCCGGATGTATGACCGGCGCCATTACGAGGCCCCGCTGAGAGCGCTGAAATCGACATTGGAAGCGTTCTCTGCGGCGAATCGCAGGTCCCATTCCGTCGTGAACAGGATCACCGTACGGCCATTGCGATCTTCGGCGCGGAGTCGACCCCGGCTGTTGCCAATTGTCGTGATCTCGGAATCGTCGCCGGTCGCCCAGCGCGCAACCGAGAAGCTGAGTGGTTCCATAATCGTCTCGACATTGTATTCCGACTCCAGCCGAAAGCGGACAACATCGAATTGCAAGGCGCCGACCGCCGCCATGATCGGTTCCCGCGATCCCGTGCTGACCGGATAAAAGAGCTGGATCGCTCCTTCTTCCTCGATCTGGGTCAGCCCCTTGAGGAACTGCTTGTAGCGATCGGCACGGGAGTGGCGTAGCAGGGCGAAGTGCTCAGGTTGAAATCGCGGCAGCGCCGCAAATTGACCGACATCTTCCGAACTGATCGTGTCGCCGATCGTGAATGTGCCCGGGTTGATCAGCCCCACAACGTCCCCGGCATATGCTTCGTCCACCACCTCGCGGTCTTGCCCAAACAGGCGCATTGGCCGCGCCAGCCGCACGTATTTCTTCATCCGTGGATGCCAGGCGTCCATGTCGCGCTCGAACTTGCCGGAGATGACTCGCAAGTAGGCGACCCGATCGCGATGCCGTGGATCCATGTTGGCCTGAATCTTGAACACGAACCCGGAGAGCACCGGGTCGGCCGGTCGCATCTCGCGCTCGCTCGTGGCCCGGCCCCGCGGTGGCGGCGCCTGCTCGATGAATCGATCGAGGAAGAGTTGGACTCCGAAGTTGGTCAGTGCCGAACCGAAACACACCGGGGTCATTGTTCCGGCGTGCACGGCCTCGAGATCAAATTCGGTCCCCGCGAGATCGAGCAATTCGAGCTCCTCGCGCAGCGTCGCCGCCAACTTCTTGCCGATCCGCTCATCGAGCACCGAGTCGTCGAGGTCTGTCATCTGCACTGGCGCCTGCCGGGCCCCGTGCGTGGTCCGCTCGAACAGGTGAACCACTCGCGACGTTCGATCGAAGACACCGCGAAAATCCGGTCCATCGCCAATCGGCCAGTTAAGGGGATAGGTCTGCAATCCCAAGGTGCGCTCAATCTCGTCCAGCAATTCCAGCGGATGTTGGCTCGGTCGATCGATCTTGTTGATGAAGGTGAAGATCGGCGTGTGCTGGGCGCGACAAACCTCGAACAGTTTCAGCGTCTGCGGTTCGATCCCGCGCGCGCCATCGAGGACCATGACCGCGCTATCGACCGCGGTCAGGGTGCGATAGGTGTCCTCCGAAAAGTCCTGGTGACCGGGCGTGTCGAGCAGGTTCAACTGGAGTCCGCGATAGGGAAACGCAAGCACCGTTGAGGTAATCGAGATCCCGCGTTGTTTCTCCAGTTCCATCCAGTCCGATGCCGCATGGCGCTGCGACTTTCGCGCCGAAACGGAACCGGCAAGCTGAACCGCCCCACCATAGAGGAGGAGCTTTTCGGTGAGCGTCGTCTTGCCGGCATCGGGGTGCGAGATAATCGCGAAGGTCCGACGGCGAGCAATCTCCCTGGAGAGAGAGTCAACGCTGGCGACGGTCAAACGCTCTCTTTCGGCCGCGTCCAATTCAAGGGTGTCTGTGTGAGTCATGGTGACCTTGCTTCAAGTTCGGAGACGCTTATGAGGGAAATGAGCCGCCCGGTTGCGCGGAAGGCAGGCTCAGGAGTGTTGCCGAATGAATACCTAGTCCCGCTCGGCGGAAGGCGCGGTGTCCGCTTCAGGTCGTATCACCGGCTTGACGTAGAGCAGACACTCGTTCAATCCAACCTTGAGGACGCGGGTTATTCTGTATCTGGTTTGGCGGGCGACGTCACGGTACATTCCGCCAGCGCGAAACTGACCGACCCGCATGTCGCGAATGGTCTTCGAAATGATCTCAAAGGTCACGCGATCGCAGGCGTTGCAAGTCAGGAACTGATTGCGGTCGTCCGTTGCGCCGACGAATCCGCGCTGGACGTGAAAAGTGTCTGCGCTTCCACACCAAGGGCAAGTATGAGCCTCTCCGCCCTCGGGTTGGTCCCGCCTGCCTCCCCTGGTGGAATTCGAATTGTCGCGGCTCCGGTGGCCGTCCCGCGCTTGCACCAGACCCAATCTCCATCGCATGTGCATCCAAAAAGGGGACAATGAGCCTCGTTGCGGTACAGGTCACGCCCGTCCTCCAATGGTACATCACCCTCCTTGAAGTTCGACGCTGTTTTGCGGCGCCCCGCGGCTCAAACGTTGCGTTGCATACCCCATGGGGGTATACTAAGGGAAGCAGGTTTCCGTAAGGCGAGCAGTTGCCCCAACTTCGGAGCACGGAGAGCACATGGTCACTCAGTCCCCACCCGGAACCACTGTCGAGATCGACTTCGCGGTCGACGGCATGACCTGCGCGTCGTGCGTGCGCCGGGTCGAGCAGGCGCTCGCCAAAACCGAAGGCGTCAGCGACATCCGCGTCAACCTGGCGACCGAACGCGCCCACATTGCAATCGATCCTGCCCTCATCACCGTCGATCGCCTGAGCGATGCGGTGTCCAGAGCCGGCTACACGTCCGGCGCAATCACGCTGCCGTCCGCCGGCCGGGCTTCCCACATTGACGAATTGACATTCGATATTGAAGGCATGACCTGCGCCTCGTGTGTGCGACGCGTCGAGAAAGCGCTTGATAAACTCGATGGCGTCCAGGAAGCCAGTGTGAATCTCGCCACCGAACAGGCGACCGTGGTCTTCGACCCGGACAAGGTCCAGGTCGTGACCCTCACGAACGCGGTTGAGGCAGCCGGATACGGCGCTTCGATGCCAACTCCCGCCGACCAGGTTGGCGTCGCCGAAGTCGTGGGAGCGTCGACCGCTGAACGCGAGGACGACGCGCGCCGCATCCGTCGCGATGCCGAGATCGCCGATCTCAAGCGAAAGTCGCTCGTGAGCCTCGCGATTGGCGCGGTCATGATGCTGGCGATGTACCTTCCGCTCCCGATCAGCGAGCAGAACATCGCCCCGATCATGCTCATCGCCGCCACCCTGGTCCAATTCTGGGCGGGCCGCGTGTTCTACGTCCAAACGTGGAAAGCGGCGCGCCATGGGTCGACCAACATGAACACACTGGTGGCAGTTGGCACCTCGGTCGCCTATGCCTACAGCGCGTTCGTCACGCTCTGGCCGCAGTTGTCCGTGCGCTGGGACTTGCCCTACAACCTCTACTACGAATCGGCGGTCTTCATCATCGCCCTGATCCTGATGGGTCGTTGGCTCGAAGCGCGCGCCAAAAAACACACCGGCGATGCGATACGCGCGCTGATGGGATTGCAATCGACCACCGCGCGGGTGATCAGGAATAGCGTCGAACTGGACATCCCGGTCGAGGCCGTTGTTGTCGGCGACACGATCCGGGTAAGACCCGGTGAAAAGGTCCCGGTCGACGGCGTGATCGTGGATGGCGCTTCCTCGCTCGACGAGAGCATGCTGACGGGCGAAAGCCTGCCGGTGGACAAGAGCGCCGGCGACGCCGTGATCGGCGCCACCATCAACAACACCGGTTCCTTCGTGTTCCAGGCAACCAGGGTTGGCAAAGACACCACTCTGGCCCAGATCGTGCGCCTCGTCGAACAGGCGCAAGGCTCCAAGGCGCCAATCCAGCGATTAGCCGACCGAATCTCGTCGATCTTCGTACCGGCGATCCTCGCGATCGCAGCCGTCACCTTCGCGATCTGGATGGTCGTCGGACCCGACCCGGTCTTGTCGTACGCGATCACCGCCACCGTCGCCGTCCTGATCATCGCCTGCCCCTGCGCACTCGGGCTGGCGGCCCCCACCGCGATCATGGTCGGCACCGGCAAGGCGGCTGAACTCGGCATCCTCATCGGCAATGGCGAGGCGCTCGAAGTCGCCCGCAAGATCGACACGGTCGTGCTGGACAAGACCGGCACAATCACCCGCGGCAAGCCCTCGGTCGTGGCGATCGAGCCAGCAGCTGGCTTCGAAGAGTCCACAGTCTTAACCCTGGCTGCGTCGGCCGAGCGCGGGTCCGAGCACCCCCTCGGTCAGGCGATCGTCTCCGCCGCGGAGGCGCGTTCCCTGTCCCTGTTCGAACCGCGGGCCTTCGCCTCGACGACCGGAAAAGGCATTGCCGCGATCATCGACGACCGGCAGGTCGCAATCGGCAATCGCGCCTATATGTCCGCACTTTCGCTCGACCTCGCGCCCTGGAACGATTCCGCCAACACCCATGCCGGACACGGCGCCACACCGATTTTTGTCTCGATTGACGGCGAACTGGCGGGCCTGATCGCGATCGCCGACACGATCAAACCGGAGTCGTCCGAGGCCGTGGCCCAGTTGCGGGCGATCGGACTCGATGTCTGGATGCTGACAGGCGACAACCAGGGGACGGCGACGGCGATCGCGAACCAGGTCGGGATCGACCACGTGCTGGCCGAAGTCCTGCCCGGGCAGAAGGCGGACAAGGTCCGCGACCTTCAGGAGCAGGGCAAGATCGTCGCCATGGTCGGCGACGGCATCAACGATGCTCCGGCCTTGGCCCAGGCTGACCTGGGGATGGCGATCGGATCGGGCACGGATGTGGCGATGGCGGCCTCCGACATCACGCTCATCGGGCAGGATTTGCGCTCGATCGTGACCGCAATCGAACTCTCCCGGCGCACTGTGAACACGATCAAGCAGGGGCTGTTCTGGGCATTCGCCTACAACATCGCCTTGATCCCGGTCGCGATGGGCATCCTCTATCCTGTCTTTGGCGTTCTGCTCACACCCGTGCTGGCGGCCGCGGCAATGGCGATGAGCAGCGTCAGTGTGGTTTCCAACGCCTTGCGGTTGCGAAACTTCAAGCGACCGGACTCGGTCGAGTCGATCCTGCATCCTCCGCTCAGCGTTCGCGTCCGGGAGTGGGGTTACCTGGCGGCGATCGCGGTGGTTGCGATCGCGATTGGGGCGGGTGCCCTGTGGCTCGGGGAACGGACCGGAATGGGTGTTCAGGAGCACGGGCACGAACTGCAAATCGTCGAAGAAGTTGACGCCGCGGCCCCATCTGAATCTCATGACGATCACGGCGACTGACCGCGTTCCCGCCTCCGAGTGGCGGGCAAGGGTAGAATGAAAGGACACGTTCACGCACGCACGATTCGGACTCGCCACCTTTGGTGAACCGACGACTCATTGTGAAAGGACATCGCGAATGACCCTCTCCACGACGGAACATGCCACATTGCACGCCCCCGATATCAGCTGCGGTCACTGCGTGAGCACGGTCCAGGACGCGGTTGGCAAGCTCGATGGGGTATCGCAGGTGCACGCCAGCGCCGAAACGAAGTTCGTGGATGTGGACTTCGATCCTACCGCAACCTCAGTTGAGTCCATCTCCCGGACCCTGGCGGACGCCGGTTATCCGGTCCAATCCTGAGACCACGTAATTAATACGCCGGCGCCCGATTGGGCGCCGGCGTTGCTGATTTCACCGGTCTCCTCGCAGTCACGCCAGGTAGTGGCCGTCCCTTGTGGCGGCCAACCGTTCGGGGCGACGACGAGTCCTGGAATCCTGGGCCTCGTTCCTTTAACAATCCGAGCGAATGGGGAACTTCGAACCATCAGTCGTGGGCGATACGCACCTCACGCTCGGTGATGATCACCAGGACATGCTCAAGATCGGCGCCCTCGGCGTGATCGCGAAAGAACGCCGCAAGCAGCCCGTTGATCCCTGGGATCGTTCGGAGCGAATTGGGCAAGTCGAGATAAATGATGCCGATGGCGGGCCGCTGAGTGCGATGGAAGTATTCGGCGAAGTCGCGGTCCAGAGTGATGATTACCCGCTCTTGGGAGCGGGCCATCCGGATGACCTCATGGTCGGTTAATTGACCCAGACGTTGTCCCTGAAGCGAGACGACGTCGAGTTGGAGTTCCCGCGCCAGAAAGCGCCCGACCCGGGAGACAGGTTAGCGTCGAGCAGGAAACGGAACGCCATAGCTTACAGGGCAGGCGCCTTGGTACGTCTTTCCTCGGCGACGGCAAAGGCGACGGCCGCTTCGATATCCTCAACACTCAGATCCGGATAGTCGTCGGCGATTTGTGCGGGGGTCTGTCCGACATCGACTAGCCCCACGATGAGTTCTACCGGCACGCGAGTTCCACGAATGACAGGTTTCCCCAAGAGGACAGTGGGATCGGTGACGACCCTCTCCTCCATTATGTGATGATTCATTGACAAAGCTCCTTTCCTGACTGCCTGCGTTGTACCATCGCGATCCTGGGCCGAATCACAGCCACAATCGCGAGTGGCGCGAACGACGTATCATTGGCATGACACCTAATCGGCCATGCGAGGAGGCTCAAGCCGTGCCAAACACGCGCGAACACCCGCCGACAGCGATCGATATCGATCAGCAAGAGTCCGAGGCGAAGCAGGCCATGGTCGATTCGCTCCTCGAGAATCGCCAGCTCATCGTTGCCTCCAACCGCGGTCCAGTGAACTTCACCCAGGATGCGGACGGGCAGTTTTCTGCCCGTCAGGGACAAGGTGGGCTGGTCACTGCCGTCAGCGCCGTGTTGAAGGGCCACGAGGCCACCTGGATCGCGGCCGCGATGACGGAAGGCGATCGCCTGCGCGCCCAGGAGGCGGAGGAATCCGGCGAAACGCTGATCACGCCTCATGGAACCGACTCACAATTCAAGTTGCGGTTCGTGGTTCCCACCGAAGAGGCCTATCACCGCTACTACAATGTCATCAGCAACCCCTTGCTCTGGTTCCTCCAACACTATCTGTGGGATACGCCGCGCTCGCCGGATATCACGCACCAGACCTGGACAGCGTGGCGCGATGGCTATGTCCCGGTCAACCAGGTGTTCGCTGACGAAATCATCGTCGCCTGCGAGCAATTTGACCGCGAACCGGTGATCATGCTTCAGGACTACCAGCTCTATCTCGTCGGCGGCATGATCCGGGAAAAGCGTCCCACCGCGATCATCCAGCACTTCGTCCACATTCCCTGGCCAGACCCCGACTACTGGCGACTGCTGCCGATCGAGATGCGGCAGGGAATCTGCGAAGGGCTGCTTGGCTGCGACATCGTCGGCTTCCAGATTCCCGATCACGGGCGCAGCTTTATGTACACCTGTGAGGCATACGTGCCAGGGTGTTCGATCGACTACGCCAACAAGTGCGTCCAATGGAAGGGTCGCAAAATCCAGGTCCGGCATTACCCGATCTCGATCGATGCCGACGCGGTCCGGAAAACGGCCTACAGCCAGGAAGCACGCGCCTACGAGCGCTACCTGCCGACGCACTGGAACGAGTTCACGATCCTCCGGGTCGACCGCGCCGAACCGAGTAAGAACATCATTCGCGGGTTTCATGCATTCGACCGCTTCCTCGAAGCCCACCCCGAGTTCCAGAACCGGGTCAATTTCATCGCCGTCACCCAGCCATCGCGCATGGATGTCGTGGAGTATCGCGACTATCTCGATGACATGAGCGCCACGGTAGGACGCATCAACGCGAAGTATTCGAATGTCGAAACCGGGTGGCAGCCGGTCCAGATCATCATGGGCGAAAGTTACGCGCGGGTGCTCGCGGCCATGAAGTGGTACGACGTGTTGCTCGTCAATTCGATCATCGATGGCATGAACCTGGTGGCCAAGGAAGGCGCCCTGATCAATGAGCGCAGCGGCGTGATCGTACTCTCCGAGGGCGCGGGGGCGGCAATGCAGCTCGGTCACGACGCCTTGATGGTTTCACCGGCAGACATCGAGGGTACGGCCGAGGCGATTTACACCGCGTTGACGATGCCAATTCGCGAGCGACAGGGTCGAGCCAGGCGCCTTCGACGCTCGGTTGAGCGAGACGATGTCTCGGTCTGGTTCCGCGATCAACTCGCCGATATCGCGGAAGACGCCGCCGACCACCTCGGCTCCGCCGACGCGCCCGGCGCCGAAGTCGCCTGACCGCTCGCTCAGATCGTATGGTGGACTCCGACAGAACTGCTGCCTCGCCAGCCAGGACACAGGAAAATCAGCACGCGTTGGTTCCGCCCATCTCGCCGGAAATCCGCCTCGGGCCAACCGGTTTCTGTTGAGTTCCTGAAGGAAACGATGTTGCATTTGTACCCGCCCCCTGGCCCCCACCGCAAGATCGGGAAATAATTCACAAACCGGGCATACATTTCCTGCATATGCACCCTACTCAATGATTGAGGCCATGACGGTATCGCGATGCTGTCGCTGATAACCGATGAGGCGCATTTCCGTCGCGCATCGGTTTGAGCGGCCCATGCCCCACTAGCCTGGACCTGTCAAGTCTGGAAACAGCCTGAGGTGCGAT
>JACCUV010000203.1 GCA_013698495.1 Chloroflexia bacterium | reverse complement strand
GCGGGAACTTAATGGCACGGTCCGCGATGTCGTGAACCAGATTCGCTTGACTTCCCCGATCGAAGGGTGGACCTGGTCCGACGCCGATCTGGTCAACAGCCGCGTCGGCGCCAGACGCCTAGTGGAGATCGTGAACCAGGTGGACCTTCATGGCGCCGAACAGCGCGAACGGAGATACCGGGACGCGCGCGCAACCGCCGACGACTTGGGAGGCGCCACCGAAATCCTGACGCTCTACCGGACCACCAGGGAGACGTTGGAACAAGACGAACAGAAGCTTCTTCTCGATGGCGAGCCTCGAGAGAAACTCCCGGACCTGGATCGGGATCGGGATCGGTTGCACCACGACCGCACCACGATCCACGCCAATCGGACGACGATGGAAGCCGATCTGGACAAGGCGCGAATTATTGTCGGGAATCTTGAGCGGCGGAAATTCGGCGACGATTGCCCTACCTGCGGGCGGCCATTCTCGGAGGACGACGTTGCCGTCGTGACCTCGGCAATGCGCGATCGGATGAACTCCTTACGTGTCAGTATCGAGCAATTCACCAGCAACGGAGCAGAAATCGATCGGCAGCTCACCGCCATCGAGACACGACGGGCAGGGGTGTTTACCGAAATCG
Organism: Chloroflexia bacterium; assembly: GCA_013698495.1. Taxonomy (GTDB): domain Bacteria; phylum Chloroflexota; class Chloroflexia; order Thermomicrobiales; family UBA6265; genus JACCYX01. Next base: position 9,128 of record JACCUV010000203.1, on the reverse strand, counting down.
AGAAAATTGAGAATCTGAGGCAGCGAATTCTCAAAAGCGTCAGTTATCTCGATGGACAACGGGAGACTGTTGACAAGGCAGAGGTTGCCCTCGCCCAGGCATTGACCGCCGCCGAACTCAAACACCCCCCGAAGCCGGTGGAAATCGCGCGCGTCGAATCAATTGCGCGGGAATTACGCCAGATAGTTGGCGCCCGTTCGACTCTGAACATGGCGCTTGAGTCGTTCGAGGCGTTGGAATCCCGTATCGAGTCCGCGACCGCGGATCGGGACGCGCTCGGGGGAATCGGGTTCGACCCAGACGCCTTTCGTCAATTGACACACGACTTCCAGGCTGCCGACCGTGCCCAGAGTGCGATCTCCCAAATCGAGCAGGATGTCGCCCGCCGCCCGGACCTCGAGTCGGAGTTTGCCGCGACAACGCAGCGCCTCGGCGAACTCGACCTGACGGCAAAAGGCATCGCCGAACAACGCGCGACATTGGCATATGGTCCTGACGAGTTGTCGGTCGCCCAATCCGCCCTCAGCGCGGCCCGCGATCGCGAGCGCGCCACAGTCGAGCGGTTCCATCGCGGACAGACTGCCCTGCGCGAATCGGAATTGCGACGCGATGCCGTGGTCAAGGAGCAAGACCGGCTCGAACGTCTGGCGAAGGCGGCCGACGCCAAGCGCTCCGAAGCCGATCACCTCGACTTCATCGCCAAGGAGTTCACGGAGTTCGAGCGGTACGCCGCCGGGCGCAAGCGACCAGTGCTGGCGGAGTACACCAGCCATCTCGTCAACAACATCACCGACGGCAAATACGACCGGGTCGATTTCGATCAGGATTTCGGGATCATCGTCTACGATGGCGACGATCTCGAAAGTTCCTACGCGGTCGACACGTTCTCGGGCGGGGAACGAGACGCGATCACCCTCGCGGCGCGGATCGCGCTCTCCCGCATGATTGGGCATCAGGCAGCCAACCCACCCGGGTTTCTCGTTCTGGACGAAGTCTTCGGGTCGCTCGACACCGACCGCCGCGCCCACCTGCTCGACCTCCTGGGCTCGATTTCCAGCACATTCGCGGAACTCAAACAAGTGTTCATCATCAGTCACGTCGACGATGTGCGAACCTCCCCGGCACTGGACGAGTTGTGGCGAGTCGAGGAGACGGCCGACGGCTCAAGTATGGTGACGAGCCTCAGCCCCGGCGCCGACATCGACACGTTGTAACGGGTGCTGTCAGCCTGGCACTCGTCGGAATAACAACCTACGCCTACAACAAACCCCGGTACGACCCACCGTCCACCTGGACGGTCGCCCCGGTCACATACGACGCCGCTGGCGATGCGAAAAAGGCCACGACCCGCCCGAACTCATCGGGCGCGCCGTGCCGGCCCATCGGGATCGCGTCGCCTTCGCGTTTGAGGACAGTGTCCACATCCTCGCCAGTTCTCGAAGACTCCGCTTCCGAAATCGATCGAATCCGGTCGGTCAGGATCGAACCGGGACAGATGTTGTTGACCCGGATGTTCCTTCCCGCCAGTTCAAGTGCCAGCGAACGGGCGAGTCCGATCACCGCGGTTCGCGCCGTGTTCGAGAGCACGAGATTGGGTATCGGTTGCTTCACCGAAATCGAGACGATGTTGGTGATGCTGCCACCGCCCTGCGCCTCGAGGTGCGGGATCGCGGCTCGCGACATCCTCAGCGTGCTCATCAGGTTAAGGTTGATCGCATCGAGCCACGGTTGATCGTCTGGAAACGACGCGAACGTGCCCGGCGGAGGACCGCCGGCATTGCACACGAGGATGTCGAGCCTGCCGCGTTGAGCCATGGTCTGCTCGATCAGGTCCCGCGATGCGTTCGGCAGCGCGAGATCGTTGACGACCTCGATCACGTCGCCACCAGTGAGCTCACGGATTTCGGCCGCGGTCGCCGCCAGGCGAGCAGCGTCGCGTCCGTTTACCGTCACCAATGCTCCCTCCGCCGCCAAACAAAGCGCGGTGGCCCTGCCCAACCCCTTGCTCGACGCCGCCACGATCGCCACCTTGCCCGTCAATCCAAGATCCATGAAGTCCCCACTTCTCGTTTGATTCCGCGGCTGGACGCCGAGTGCTGCCCGCGGCGCCGGTGGCGCGATTGCGCGATAGCGACCTATCCTGTTCCCGGCGACCGTCGCATACTGGTTCTGCCTTCATTTTCCACATCGGAACGCCCTGCACAAGCGAGGTCCCCCTTGACCAGCGAGACCACCCGGATCCTGACCGTGAAGCCCAACGGGAAATCACGACGCCGTGGGGCAAACGCAGGCGCCAACGATCTGTGGACGCTTCCGGCTCTGGTCTGGGCAATCCACTGGCTGCTGACCCAGATTCCGGCCGCCCTCGCCTACCACTACGGCACGATCCGCACAATGCGGGAGCATCCTCCCCGTTCCGGAACCTTCGTCGAAGACTTTGGTCCGCTCTCCGGCGCCAGGAATCGAATCCTCGAACCGCTTGACGGTCTCGCGCACTGGATCGTCGAACCCGTTCGCGGTTGGGACGGCACCTGGTACCACCTGCTGGCGACCCGTGGCTACGATCCGGATTTTGCGGCGACAGCGGCTTTTTGGCCACTCTATCCATGGCTTATGGACCTCGGCGGTCAGGTCACCGGCTGGTCGCCGGAGTCGGTTGGCTACCTGATTTCCAACATCGCCTTCTTCTTCGCGCTCCACTACCTCTACCGCCTCGTCATGCTCGACTTCGACATCAGTGTCGCCCGTAGGACGCTGTGGGCGATCTCCCTCTTTCCGACCGCGTTCTCTTTCACGGCGGTCTATACGGAATCCCTCTTCCTGATGCTCGTGGTGGCGGCACTGCTGTACGCAAGACGGGGAGATTGGCTGGTCGCGGGCATAATTGGCCTGCTCGCCGCGCTGACACGTTCCGCCGGCGTCATGCTTCTCGCGCCTTTCGGGATCATCTTCCTCCAACAATTCGGTTGGTCGCTCCGCCGCTGGTTTCCGCAGGCGTTCGCCGCCGCCCTGCCCGCGCTTGGTCCGGCAATCTTCGGCTGGTTCCTGACCACGCGAGGACTCGGATTCTTCGATTGGGCCAATCAGCAGTGGCAGTGGAACCGGTTCTCGGCGTCTCCGTGGCGGACGTTCGATTGCGCGCTCAACGGATGCGACGCCGAGGTGCGATTCATCACCGGAACGACTGGGACCTCTACGGTCCATCCCATCGACTGGGGCTGGATCGGGCAATTGCTCGACAACCTGAACTGGACGTTCCTCACGTCCTCCGAGTTCCGGTTTCGCTTCGGCGAGAGTCACGTGTTGGAACTAATCGTGACCGTGCTGGCGATCGTCCTCGTGCTCGTTGGCTTGCGGCTCGTGCCGTTGTACTACACCGCGCTCGCGATGCCGGCATTGATCGTGCCGTTGCTCACGCCCAGTTCGGTGAACCCGCTGATGAGCATGCCCAGGTTCGTCCTGCCGCTCTTCCCGCTGTTTGTGGTCGCCGCCGTCCTGATCCGCAATCGCAAGATTGGTTGGGTGTTGGCTGTCAGCTCGTCGTTGTTGCTGATCCTGCTGACGATGCAGTTTGCGTTGTGGTACTGGGTTTCGTGAGCGTGATCACACGGAATCAGCGCCACGCGGGTACAATTTCGCGGGCAATTTGCACGCGTGGTAGTCGTCGGCCAGGGCCGGGGACCTGTGTGTACTATTGCCATGCATTTGAGTTGTAGGGCGGCGGTCGCCGCCTTTCGATGTTTGGAGCCAAATCAGTGGCAGTTGTGCAAGAACGGACCGACGAATTGACCAGTGTGACCACGATGACCGGAGGACAGGCGTTGGTCCAATCCTTGCTCGCCCAGGGCATCGACACCGTGTTCGCGTTGCCCGGAGTGCAGCTCGATGGCGCCTTCGACGCCATGTACGACGCCGTCAATGCGGGGCAACTTCGTGTCTTTCACCCGCGGCACGAACAAACCGCCGCCTACATGGCCGATGGTTACGCGCGTGTCACCGGGAGGCTCGGAACCTGCCTCGTGGTGCCCGGTCCAGGCCTCCTCAACGCCACCGCCGCGCTCAGCACAGCCTATGCCTGCAACTCGCCAGTGCTGTGCGTAACCGGTCAAATTCAGTCTGACCTGATCGGCTTTGGGCGCGGTCAGTTGCACGAGATCCCGAACCAGCTCGAGATGGTGCGTTCTGTGACCAAATTTTCCGGCCGCGCCGTCGAACCAGCCGCCATTCCGGCCCTCGTCAATGAGGCGGTTGCGAGCCTCTGGTCCGGACGCGTTCGGCCGGTGGAAATCGAGATCCCCCCGGACACGCTCTTCGCCAGTGAGGATGTCGCGCTGCTGCCTGGCGTCAACCGACCGGTGCGTTCGGCGGGCGACCCCGGCCTGATCGAACAGGCGGCGAAGCTGCTCGGCAAGGCGAAGAATCCGCTGATCTTCGTTGGCGGTGGAGTCGTCAATGCCGATGCGACCTCAGAGTTGCTGGAACTCGCCGAGATGCTCCAGGCACCGGTGATGATGACGCCAAACGGCAAGGGCGCGATCAGCTCCCGTCATTACCTGGCCCAGAACACGGTCTCGGTGCGTGAGTTAATTCCGGACGCCGACGTGCTCCTCGTCGTCGGCACCAGATTCCTCGAAGCCTCGATCCAGCCGTGGGGTCCCAAGGGTCAGCAGAACTTGATCCAGATCGATATCGACCCTGAGGAACTCGGCCGCAACAGTCCGGTCGCGCTCGGCATCGAGGCGGACGCTCGAGCCAGTCTCGCCGCGCTTGTCGATTGCGTCGCGGTTCACAACATCAGTCGGCCCCCACGGTCTCGCGAGCTTGCGGAGTTGCGGACGTCTGCCGATGCCCGTATTGATGCCATCCAGCCGCAATCGGGTTACGCCCATGCGATTCGCGCCGAGCTTCCGGACGACGGCATCTTCGTCGGCGAGATGACCCAGGTAGCCTACTGGGCAGGTATCGGTTTCCCGGTGTACGAGCCTCGAACGTATTTCACGCCCGGATATCAGGGCACATTGGGTTGGGGGTACCCGACCTCGCTGGGCGTCAAGGTCGGGGTGCCAGACAAGGTCGTCGTTTCAGTCAACGGTGATGGCGGATTCGGTTTTGCGTTGAACGAGCTGGCGACCCAGGCCCAACACGGCATTGCCAGCATCACGCTCGTTTTCAACGACTCTGCCTACGGCAATGTCAAGCGCATTCAGAACGTCCAGTTCGATGGCCGGACGATCGCCTCCGATTTGCGCAACCCGGATTACGTCAAGCTTGCCGAGGCGTTCGGGGTGACTGGTCGAAGGGCGACCTCGCCCGATGCGCTGCGCGCCCACCTCGCCGAGTCGATCAGGGCCAACGAGCCGACCTTGATCGAGATTCCGGTCGAGGCGATGCCCGATCCGTGGAAAATCCTCTCGATTCGGTAGTCCGGACCATTCACCAAGGCTCCCAACTGGGAGTGGCCTCCCGAGGAACGAGGGACTATGCCGGCCAACGAAATCGGGTCGAGGTACAGTTGGATCTCCCACACTGACTGGCTGGACAAACAATGCGATCGGAAAGCTCGTTCGGGATTAATCCGGGAAGGGCCATAAAAACGAGGCGCCGGACAGTCTTCCAGCGCCCCGTTGGTTGTTTGCGAGGTCGCCACCTTGAGAGCAGACTCCCGTCGTATTGAGGGACCTGACTTCAAGCGAGTGACTTCACCAGCCGATGCTCCATTCTCTCACACCCGCAAGTCCCTGTACCTCGTCTGAACATCACCGACTTTGCCTTACTCGCCGGCATCGTTCGCCGCGTCGATCAAGCCGAGATCGAGCAACTGGCGCGTCAGGAACGCATTGTTCGCCATAATCAACTTGATGGCGTATGTCGAAGCCGCGCCGGCGGCGGCGAAACCGGCGGATTCGAGCTCGTCGTCCACCGATTCTCCTGACTCTTCGGCCGCCTCAGACGCCTCCTCATGGAGCAGGTCTTTAAGGTATCCATAGAGTTCAGGCTCGGTCATCCCAAGAATGCCACTCGGTACATGCTGTTCCACGCGTGGTCCTTTCTGCCCATGAGGGCGCCGGTTTGAGCCCGGATTGATCTCCAAGCATCTCCAACGAGTAGTGGCCTCCCGATGAACGAGGGACCATGCCAGCCAATCGGAATGAGTGAACGCCAGGAAAGAATCGGTAGCGCGCGATCATGAGTCGTCCGGGTTAGCAAACCGACGCTCATGACGCGAATCCGAGGGCGTCGGCACGAATTCAGGCTCACCCAACTTGTGCGCAGGACCCAAACGTTCCACTCCAGCTACCACGATTCGTTCGATCCGCGTCGCATACTCAATGACTGACCTTGCGCTCAGCCGGGTGGTTGCTATACTCAGGATGCCTGCGAGTTCGTCTTCGACGAGCGCCGTGAGCTACCCAGCGGGCCAAGTGCAATCATCCTTTATTCCCCCCAACTTCCTTGGGGAAAGGAGCATCGCGCATGGCATATGTCATCGCCCAACCATGCATTGGCACCAAGGACGCTTCGTGTGTCGAAGTCTGTCCGGTCGACTGCATTCACTCGGACGACGAGCAGGAACAGTACTTCATCAACCCGACGGAGTGCATCGATTGCGGCGTCTGCGCCGAGGTCTGCCCGGTGGAAGCGATCTTCTTCGAAGACGACCTCCCCGAGCAATTCGCCGAGTTCAAGTTGACGAACGCGGCCTATTTCCCGTAGAGCGACCGGCAACTGGCGGAGCGAGTCGCAGCTTCCGAGTCGTTCTATGTAGGGTAGGGGCGGTCGGCCGGTCACGTCACGGATCTGGCCGGTCAAGGTGTAGGTCTGTCCGCCCGTTTTGCTGAGAGGGGGATCGCCAATTGCCGGTTTCTCTTGACTCGACTCCAACGAGGCGGGGATACAACAGCACTCCGTATGCGATCGGGGCGCGGCCACATCAATTGGCGATGGGTGTTGCGGTCGTTTCGTCTTCGGGATCTTCTTCCTCGGGTAATGGGGGCAGCGAGTATCGAGCGGTCCAGATCGCGTCCGCGTTGATGATGAAGATCGTCCCCGAAGACTCATCGACAATAACATCCTGAATCCCGTCGAATGGCTCCCGAACATCGGCATCGCCGGTCGAGAATCCAATTGGCAACTTGAGTTGAATCGCGTGCCCGCCTTCCAGATCGAAGGCGACGATGCGGCCCTCCCCATCGTCAATCGCCTCCACCGCCTCATAGAGGTAGCCAGTGCCGCCTCGCCCCACGAGCGCTTCGGCGGAGTCCGATTCGACGTACGGCGGCTCGATTTCCGTTCGAAGATCGCCACGATGCATGATCTGGACCGTTCCATCGTCGAGCAAAATGTAAATGTCGCCATCGATTGCCATATCGGTGGCAGATTCGGTTCGGTCCCTCGCTCCCGTCAGCAGCCAATCGCTCGGCAAGGCTTCGGTTTCCGCCGTCTCGATCGCGAACCGGTAGATCTGGCGATACTCGGCTTCCAGCAGGTAAATCGAACCATCGAACGCCGCGATCGGACCTGGAATCCAGACTTGATTGTTGATTCGCCCCATTTCGATCGCGCGCCACTCCTGCGATTCGACAGGGAGCATGAATACGGTATCGCCATCGGTCACGTACAACCCCTGGATGTCGAACGCCAGACCCCACAGCGTCCCCACCCTGGATCCCGCAACGTCGTCGCCCTGGGAGAGAATCGTGACCAACTCCGGAGTTTCGCCCTCCTGATTCGGACGATACTGGTACAAGTCACCAGCCACAAAAAAGACGCCGGCCGGGGTGTGCACGCCCTGCACCCGTGCTTCTCCGAACTCTTCTGGCAATGTGCCGATCCGCTGCACATCGCTCATCCTGATCACATCGGTTGCGCCATCGAGCAGTTCTGTGACCACTTGCTGCCGCCGCTCGAGCATGTCCGCTGGCAACCCGAGATCGCGCGCCCGATCGAGTTCACCCTGCGCCACCGCGAGTTCCTGGACAATTTCGTCACTGCTGCCGGCATCGCGCGCGGCGACGATGCGCTGGTCAATCGACGCGATCGTGACATCTGGGTCGAAGTCGGGCAACACGTATTCCTGGCGAGCCCAGAGTCCGCCGAGCACGAGTCCGGCGATTATCATCAGGAAGAGGGGCCAGATCCAGGCGGAGCCGATGATCGGCAATCGCGGCACATTGTGGCGCCAACTGGGATCGCCTGTGTAGTGGCTCTGTCCGCGAAAAACGTTGACGCCGTGGGCGCCAGGCACTCCGTACTCGGCGGTCATCGTGGGACGTCGCCATCCTCCACCCCTTTTCGGGGCTGCCTCGAAAACGCGTGTCAATCGTTGGACGCCACCGCGTCGTGAAACCGATCCCGAATTTGAGCCATGAGCGGGCGGGACGTTTCGGGATGGATTCGCGGTCGATTCCAGCGCCGCGGCGGTACGCTTCGATGGCCGCGGTTTCCTCGATCGGGGCGCCGGTTTCAGTTGTTGGACAATGGCCCTGCCATGTCGCCAACTATCTCTCCCACGCTGCCTGACATCGCCAAGGGTCTGGATCTGGGCACTGTTCGGCATCGGCGGAAAGCTGATCACCGCGGCCGCCGCCGTCGTCAGCTCGCGAGTCACGATCACATCCTTGAACGCCTCGAGCACCGTGTCCGGGTCGCGATGATGCAACCAGGAGAGATCGCGCAGGCCGCGGCCGCTTTCGACTACGTCTTCAACGAAAGCCCGCCCGGTTTCGGTTGAACAAAGCACAATCGCGTCTCCCGAACGCAGCTCGGTTTGCGCAATCAAAGGAGCCGTCCACGAGGCGTACCCGAGTGGCTCGGCCTGATTGTGAGGGCCTCCGGCTTGCTCGAAGTCGGGAAACCACGAACCAAAGTCGGGAACGGTGTAGATCAGGCCATCTTCGACCAGAATTAGTTGCCCCGGCGGCAAGTGAGCGAAAATTGCATGCTGATCCTCGAAGACGATCGCCGTTACCCCGATCAGCCGTGAATCCTCTGGCAGCGCGGTGAAAATCGTTTCCCGATTTTGGCTGAAAACGATCCCGTTGGCCGCGGCAAGGGAACGGCCCAGGGCCTCCTCCGCCGGGAGATGATGCAACCGTCGCAACTCGGTGACAATGATCTCCCGAGCCTGG
>JACCUV010000190.1 GCA_013698495.1 Chloroflexia bacterium | reverse complement strand
TCGTTTGTCAAGCGTTGTCGTGGAACCGCTCCCACGCCCTGTTGCCAAGGCGCGCAAAAAGGAGCGTTCGTTGGGACGAACCAGGACCGACCGAGACCCCCGACTTTCTCAATCGGATACGGTCGATCCGTGTGTTCATCCGGGCCGTGGCTCGTGCGGGGCCAGGGTCAACACGGAGGTTGACCCCTACACACTTCGGCCGCGCGACGCGGCCCGCCCCGGGCCAATCGGCCTGGGGCGGGCTGGAACATGTTCGAATGTGATGCGAGAACCTACGGATTCGTCGCTTCCGGGCAGGTTTCGCCTTCGCAGACGATGCGTCCTTCAATCACCGGCGTCACGAGTTCTCCGGCGGCGTGCGCCCCGGTATCGCCAGCCAGGTATTGGGCAACGACCTCGTCGAGGATGCCAAGCGTCACCATTCGCTCCGAGAAGTTCGGATAGCCGTCGCCTCCGGACATGCTGAAGTCGTTGCTGATCACGGTGTAGGTCGCGCCTTCGCTGAAGTCGATCTCCTCACCGGTGCAGCTTCCGTCCTCGGCCTGGTGCACCGCGTTGGTGATGCGATCGCCCGGTTCGAGATCCACGCTGTACGTGATGCAGATTCCTGACATCTGCTGGAACCCGCCAGACTCCGAGGGCGAGCCGACGAGACCAGCTTCGAGGAATTCCTTGAGTTCCGCGCCATTGAGATCGACCGTGACCGCGACATTGCCGAACGGCAGCACCCCGAGCACCTGGCCGCGGGTGATCGCGTTCGGTTCGAGATCGGCCGCGCAGAAGTCGTCCGGATTGTCCTCAGGGGGGCAGGTGAGATCGGCCCTGATCCCGCCCGAGTTCGTGATCGCGAAGTCGGCGTCGTAGGTAAATCGCATCGCGTCTGCGATCACGTTGCCGATCAGCGATTCGCAGAGTCGTCCGGTTTCGCCGCCGCAATTGTCGGAGCGCAGGATCGGTCCCTCGGCTACTCCCACCTGTTCGCCGAGAATCGGCTGGATGTCGCTGGAGAGTTCGTCGATCCTGGCAGTCACGATCGGGTCCGGTTCGACGCTGATATTCCACGGCAGGTGATAGTCGGCGGATTTGTAGACAACCTCGCCGGAACGCGTGTCGACCACGATCCGGGTGCGAGTCATGGTCAATCCTCGCCCCGGGTTCTGCGTCAGCAATGTGCCGTTGTCGCGCAGCGAGAGCACCTGCTGACTCGAATGGTCGCCCAGCACGGTGTCGACGCCGATCGAGGCATCGGTGATATCGACGATCGGACCGGTTGGTTCGCTGAGCGTGCCGGCTGTGGCGCCTTCATGAGCGAGGACAACGACGATGTCGGCGCCCTGGGCGCGAAGTTCTTCGGCGTACCGATTGACGACCGGCACAGGTTCCAGCATTTCGTACGGCCCGAGCGCGCCATCGCGGGTTACATCCGGTGTGTCGAGCGTCGTGATCCCGATGTACCCGACCGTCAAGCCCTCGAACTCGAAGAGGGCGGTCGGCGCCCAGGGCGCCCCGGTATCGGCGATCGGCGTGGCCCCATCCACCGGCAGCGCGACCGGCGTCGCGCCCTCCTGGAGCACGATGTTTGCGGCCAGTGAGGGATATTGGGCCATCGGCATCAGGTCGATGAACCACTGATAGTCGACATCGAAGTGGTGATTGCCAATGGCCGCGACCTCGAGGTTGAAGGCATTCATCATCTCGATCGCCGGCATGTCATCGAAGAACGCCGAGAGCGGCGGCGTGGCCCCGATGATGTCGCTGGCGGTCACGAACATCGATGCGTCGCGGGATTCTTCCCGGAAGTGGTTAATCCACGGCAAGAGGTGGGCCGCGCCGGCGATTGGCGCGGATACTCCCAGCGCGTTTTCGTCCTCGAAACTGTCTGGCGAGGCCGACAACGGCGCGAACTGAGCGTGATAGTCGCTGATGCTGACCATTGTCAGCTCACTCAGGTGCTCACCCTCGGCCAGCGCGTCATACAGAATGGAACCGCTCGCTTGAGCCGGGCCCGGAATCCCGAGCAGGAAGGCCGTCGTCGGGGCGACGTCGATCGCGCGAACACGCTCGACGGTCGCGCCCGCGAGGAAGTCCGGTCCTCCGGCAATGAATGTGGCGTGCATGTTGATGTTGGCGTCGAGATCGACCAGATCGGGCATAAACCCGTGCTGACCGAAGAACACCGAGTCCGAGATCGCCTGACCGGGCGCCGCCGCGTCGAACTGGTACGGCGGCGACAGAATCACGACCACGTCGCCGGTACGGCTCGGGTGGGCGGTGTTGACGCCAA
>JACCUV010000186.1 GCA_013698495.1 Chloroflexia bacterium | reverse complement strand
AGTCGACCGGCAGTGTCGACGATGAGGACATCGACATTGCGATTGTGTGCGGCCTGCATGGCGTCGAACACGACCGCGCCAGGATCGGCGCCTTGCTGGTGTGCGATCACCGGGCAGTCCAGACGCTTGCCCCAGACGTTGAGTTGATCGATCGCCGCCGCCCGAAACGTGTCGCCCGCCGCCAGCATCACGGACCGGCCGAAGTTCTTGTGATATTGGGCCAGTTTGGCGATTGAGGTCGTCTTGCCGGCGCCGTTGACGCCTGTAACGAGAATGACAAAGGGGACTCCCCGCTGCAGGATTTTGACTTTGCGGTTGCGGGAAGCAAGTTCCAGCAACTGAATCATCTCCAACCGCAGCACTTCGCGGGCATCTGCCGGGCTGACGATGCGCTCGTCGCGAATCCGTTGCTGGAGTTCCCGCACCAACTGCTGGCTGACATCCCAACCGACATCGGCCTGGATCAGCAGCATTTCGAGGTCTTCGAACAGCTCGTCGTCGATTTGGGATCGGTCGAAGAGGCGGGTGATTTCCAGGAATACGCCGCGCCTGGTCTTTTCCAACCCCTTGTCAAGCAAAACATCCGGTTCAGCCTGACGACGAAACAGTTTCTTGAGCACCACAATGAAGTCCTTGCGGGTGTCCGCGTTGGCGACGCGGGGTTGAATTCGTGAGCGTGGCTTGAGAATCGAGCGATGCGTGCGGCGACCGGTTTCCAGGGTGAAGGTAGATTGCCGAAACCGCTGACCGCAGACCAAAGTATATCACCGGTCCTGCGCCAGAAAGTGCCGGATCGAACCAGAACCCCGATCGTTTGGTAGGATCGCGTAAGGCAGCACACCGGCTCCCGACGTTCACGGAAAGCACAGCGATGCGTCGCTCCGAACTCATCCTCGCCGTCTACCTGCCAACCGCGCTCCTGGCCATGGGTCAGGGACTGCTGTTGGTGACACTTCCGATCCATGTTACGGAGCTGGGCGTCAGTCTCACGATTGTCAGCGTGATCGTGGCCGCCGCGGCGATCGGGACGTTGGTGACCGATGTGCCGGCGGGAGCACTACTTCATCGGATCGGACTGCGCCGTGCAATGCTGATTGGCTCTGCGCTCGTCGTCGTGGGGACGATCAGCCTGGCGATGCCCCTGACTCCCGAAGCAATTGTCGGGTTTCGCCTGCTGGCCGGAGTCGGAACCGCGATGTGGGGACTCTCGCGCCACGCTTTCATCACCCAAAGCGCGACCCTGGAGACACGAGGACGTTCAATCGCTGTGTTCGGCGGAATCAACCGGATCGGAATGTTTGCCGGGCCCGCGGTCGGAGGTTTGGTGGCGACGGCGGCGAGCACGTCGGCGTCGTTCTTGCTGGCTGGCGCGATGGGCCTGCTCGCGTTCGTCGCCGCCGCGATGTTCATCCCGCGCACAGGCGGCCCTGCCGTTGTTCTCGTCGGCGGGGGTCGAAAACGGTGGGACCTTGTCCTGAAGACGTTGCGGACCAACTCAAGCGATCTGATCGCCGCCGCCGTGGCCCAATTGTTTGCCCAAATGATTCGCCAGGGACGACAGTTGCTGATTCCGCTCGTTGGCGTAGGAGTGATCGGCCTGAACCCCGCTGAGGTTGGGATCGTGATGACGGCGTCGGCCGTACTCGACATGTCGATGTTCATCCCGGCGGGTATCCTGATGGACCGGTTCGGTCGGAAGTTTGCGTCGGTGCCGAGTTTCGCGGTGATGGCGATCGGGATCGGGATGGCGCCGTTTGCGGGAAGCTTCGTTGGATTGATCATCGCTGGTCTGGTGATCGGCTTGGGCAATGGTCTCGGATCGGGGACGATGATGACGTTGGGATCGGATCTGGCGCCTGAAGGCGCTACTGGCGAGTTCCTCGGCATCTGGCGCCTGATCGGCGATGTCGGCATGGTTGCGGGTCCGCTGGCGGTCGGCCTGATTGCCGCTTCGTGGGGGTTTACCGGCAGCGCGCTGACGTTGATGGTGGCGGGATTCCTGGCATCGGGCATCCTCTTCTTTCTCGTCAAGGAAACACGAATCGCCCCGGTCGTGCATTCGGTTGAACCAGTGGAGACGCCAGGTGACTGAGCCACAAGAAGCAAGCACGCGCATGATCGAGGAAGATGAGCGGCCGGTTCGAAGAATCAAGGAGTATCCGGATGAATTGCCACGGGAGCGGTTGCTCAATGTCGGTGCATCGTCGCTCAAGAACTCGGAGTTGATCGCGATCCTCCTCAGCACCGGGACCCAGCGTGAAACAGTGTTCGATTTGTCGGAGAGGCTTTTGCGCGAACATGGCGGGTTGCTTGGCTTACAAAAACTGGACGTGCGGGAACTCATGCGCTTGCATGGTTTGGGACCCGCCAAGGCCACCCTGCTCAAGGCGGCGCTTGAGATTGGGCGGCGTTTGGCGATGCTCCCAATGGCTGATCGGCCGCCAATCTTATCGCCCGAAGATGTCGTGCAGATTTACGGAATAGAAATGGCGGCGCTTGACCAGGAGCAGTTGCGCGTGGTGCTGCTCGACACCAAAAACAAGATTATCGAGATGCGGGTTATCTACCAGGGCAGCGTCAATGAAGCGTCCGTCAGGATCGGAGAACTCTTTCGCGACGCCGTTCGCCTGCACGCTGTCGGCATCATCGTGATGCACAATCATCCATCCGGCGATCCGACGCCATCAAGCGCCGACGTGGCGCTGACCTCGGACGTGGTCGCAGCCGGCAAGTTGCTGGACATAAAGGTGCTCGATCATCTGATCGTCGGTCAGGGCAGGCACGTGTCGCTTAAACGGCTCGGACTGGGGTTTGCGAAAACGTGATTGATCTACATCAGAACACGGAGAATTGATGAAAACAAGCAAATTCGGATTCGGGATTACCGGCGCGCTGGATCTGGACGTCGTCCGGGCGATCGCGGCGCGGGCAGAGGACATCGGGATCGATTCGCTGTGGAGCAACGACACGCCGGGAGGTGACTCGTTGGCTCGCCTGGAAGTCGCCGCCGAAGTGACGTCCCGCCTGATACTGGCCACGGGCGTGATCCCGGTTGATCGCAAATCGGCAAGCGCGATCCTGGAAGA
>JACCUV010000142.1 GCA_013698495.1 Chloroflexia bacterium | reverse complement strand
CTGTTCAATGCCACGCGCGGCGACTCGGGTTCGTCTGGCGGACCAGCGCCTGCCCGCCCACCCGTGCCGACGGCCACCCCGCGCCCGGACCTCAAGGGCGTGGCGCCGCGACCGCGCCTGCTAGGTGACGACGAAGGCGACAATGCGCCGGTTTAAGCGGGACGTTTCGACAGTTCATCCACCCGGTAATGGCCGCCCTCGTGGCGGCCAACCGACCGGGCCACGTCAAAGATGCTCTCCAAGGCGTTCAATGACCGCGCGCAATTGCGTCAACAAGGGTTGCGTCGAGCGCCGCTGGTACGCCAACAGCGTCGCCACCCACGACAGACCAATCGCCAGATAGATCGATGTCCGCACGTCGTCGCCACTTGCCGGCACGTGTCCGCCATACCCACGCAGGAATGTCGATCGCATCGGCTTGGGCATGTTTCCCCGATCGAATTTTGGCGGCAGGTGCTCCGACAACGGATCGGCGAAGCGCCCGAATTCCAAGTCGATCACGCCTGAGAGCACCGGGCGACCGGCGTCATCGATTTCGACAAACACGTGGCCTGGCGACAGATCGGAATGGGTCAATCGGGGTGTCGTGACTTCATCCAGCACTGGCGCCAATCGACCTGACAGATTCGCAAGTTGTTCGAACATCGAAACCGGCAGACTGAACCGCTCCGCGTCCCGGACCAATCCGGCGGCATCCGAGGCCACAAGGTCCGACCATCGCTCAAATGTCGGTCCGCAGACGGGCGGGCCAAAGTAGCTACCCTTGGTGGAGTGCAAGCGATTCGTGAACTTCCCAACCTGCTCCCAGCTACTCGCTCGCGCCTGTTCATCGAGGGTTGCGTCCAGGTCTGGCAGCGGGCGACCCGGCATCACCTCCTGGATCACCCAATCGCGGTCGATCTCGGCGCGGTCGAAATCGTGCGCGATAGTGACGGGCAGGAACTCTCCGAGTGACTCCGCCGCGGCGATGACCGCCTGCTCACGACGCAACCCGTGGGGCGTGAACCAACTCGGACCACGCGCGGCGGTGGCATCAGAAGGCGCAATTCTCAGGATGTGTCGCTCGCCGGTTGCCAGCGTGATCATCCGCACGTCGTTGATCTGGCCGCCACCGACGGATTCGGCATGATCGAGATGGGCATGACTGCCGAAGGCCCGCCGGACGATCGCTTCGATCTCGTCCGATGTCGCGCTCACCGGCTGATTGGCGCCGACCACTGGCATTCCCCTCTCGTGAATCGGGCGATCCGGTGACACCTTCGGCGCCACTCGCGCGTCTCTACTGGTACAGGGCACGGGCGCAACACCCGGAGTGACCGGGATTGTGTAGACTCAGCGTCAGTCATCAAGCAACGTGCACTCCGGCGCGAATACGCGCAGACTCAGGAGCCAGTATCCATGACGCGTCCCGAGCACACACATCCCACGGCCAGAAACCAGAGTTGGTCCGGTTCCGGCTACAGCAGGCGACAGGCGATCGGTCTCCTCAGTGGGGCTGTGGGCGCGGCAGTCGTCACCCGTTCAACTCTGGGGCAGGAAAGCACGCCCGAATCGACGCCAGCGATCCAGTCCACGGGAGTCGGCGAGATGCCGACGACGGGCGCTCTGCGGCCCGGTCCGATTGGGCAGCAGCCACCAGTGTCCGTGATCTCGACCGCGATTCCACGAGGGATCATCGTCGATGCCGCCGGGATCGACGCCGAGATCGAAACCCTTAGCATCGTCGACGGCACGATGGAAAATCCGACCGGTCCGTGGGTCGTATCGTGGTACCAACAATCGGCCGAACTCGGCGAAATCGGCAACATCCTGCTGGCGGGTCACGTCGACTACTGGAGCGTCGGTCCATCCGTGTTTTTCAACGTCCGCGACCTCGTTGAAGGCGACCAGATCGACCTCAGCAGCGAGAGTGGCGATAGCTACGCCTACGCCGTGACCTGGAACGAGACATTCCTGCTCGATGAGCTGATTTCCGGCGGGATGGATGAAGTCGTGGCCTCGTCCGACGAGCAAATCGTGACGCTGATCACCTGCGGCGGGGAGTTCGACTACGTCAACGGCGAATACCTCTCGCGCACCGTCGTCCGGGGCGAGCGGATCCTGCCAGAACCGTCCAATTCCACACCGGAGTCGTAGGCGTTCGTCCGGTATGTGATGGCGCCAATGTCGCCTCCCGGATTAGTTCGTCATTTAGGTCCAGCGCCACGACCCGCATAGGTCGCTATACTCCGTCCATATTCACTTCCAACCAAGGAGTTCGCATGGACGTCACCGACGACGAGCACGATGAGTACAATCGTATCCAGCTCGCCATGCGGCAGCAGGAAGAGGACGACGCCGCGAACTACGACGACCCGACCTGGTCCGACCAGGAGCACGGGGAGGAGGACGAACGTCGCGAAGAGGAGGCGAAATGGGAGCGTGAGAACGCAGATTGGGGACCAGATCCCATCGACAATCCCAATGATGACGAAGACACGGGCTACTGGGAGCCGATGGTCGACATCGAAGGCAACCCGATCGCATCGATCCACGACGATCCCTGGATTCCGCGCAAATACCTCAACATCGACCCCTTCGGACGATCAAACAGGATCGGTCAAACACCACACACGGGCAAATGGCGGCCACGAAGTGATCCATTCGAGGGCCACAACAACTACTGGGCAGAGGACCCAGTGGAAGAGGCAGACGGAGACGAGCCGTTTTAGCCCACCTCATCGTAATGTTACCGCTTCCCATCACAAGGCACTGGGCCGGCGCAGTCGTACCCGCCCGGCTCCGGTCCCTTTCAACTCGGTTGTCGCACCGGGAAAGGCACATCACCTTTGTCCGTGGCAGGCTGTTGCGCGTGGCGAAGAGTGATGGCATTGGATATTTACGATTGAGACCAGCTCCTGCTAACGTGGGACGTAGAAGATGCCCTTCAGGAGAACCGACCATGCCTGAGACGGCAACCACCACACCTCAAGTACGCCACGCAGTGCCGGCCGACATCACCGCGGAGACCGACGAGCCTGGCGACGTGCGCGAATCAGCCGACGAGAAGACGCTGCAGGCGCCCTCGCCGCGGGAATTCTACACGGGGCTGACGAAGCGAGCCGACGTGCGCGCCTTCCTCCGGCGCCTGGCCGAACGTTGACCTGAGAATTGACTTCCCCGCTCCCGCTGTCCTCATGACCGACGCCGACGATCCCTCACTGTCGGACCTCCTTGGCCGTTTCCGCCT
>JACCUV010000147.1 GCA_013698495.1 Chloroflexia bacterium | reverse complement strand
TGCGGTCGGACGGCGTCAGTTCGAACCGCTGGCGATTCGTCATTTCGGCCAGGGCATCGCGATCCTCGATTTCCCAGCGCTCAACCACGATCCGCCGCACGTCGCGCCGCCGTTCCCGCCCTGCCGCAACCGCACGTCGAAGCGCCTCGAGTTCGGCATCAGCGCCGCGGACCTGGGCGTGTAGCCCAACCGCGACGACGTGACTGACCAGCGATTGGCCAGTCAACACGAACCAGGCCCTGGCGAGGTCTTCCTGGTAGCCGGACTCGGGTTGGTTCAACGCGGATGCCCCATCGAGAATCACGACCTCGGCCAATGCGGCGCCAGGGGATTGATCCGACGTCGCGAACGATGTCGCGGTGATTCCGAAGTAGGGCCGCAACAGGGCGCGGGCCACCATCTCGGCGGTTGGGCCAACGTCGAGGAGGCGGACGACGGTGTCCTCCACGCCGTCGGGTCGAACCGGGGTGCGCATCGCGATCGGGCCGATGCCGTCGAGGACCACGGCCACCTCGGCGACGAGGACATGGGTTACGACCAGCAGGGTCGCCTCGGCAACCGAGATCAGGGCCACGTCGTCGGATGTGACATCGGATGCGGCGAGGCCCTCACGAATCGCGACGGTTCCATCAGTTTCCACCCAACCTTCCGCTAGCGGCGCCGCGATCATCGCCGTGGTCAGGTTGTCGTCAATCAGCAATGTCACAGGTCCGCCTCTTCGTAGGGGAGGACCTGTGTGTCCTCCCGAGCTTGCTAGAGCAGGGCCGGGGTTTCAAATAATTCGTCGAATTGCTCGATCGGGAAACGCGGGTACGAGCCGAACACCTTGAGTTCCTTGACCATCTCCCCGATCTCGGACAGGACCTCGGCGATGCCGGGATCGCGGCGGTGGCCCTCGAAATCGAGCAGAAACACGTAGAGGCCGAGCCGGCCCTTGATCGGCCGCGATTCGATTTTGGTTAATTGGATGCCGCGCCCCGCGAGTGGCTGGAAGACCTTGAACAGAATGCCCGGCACGTTTTCCCGGACGGTGAACCCAATCGACGTTTTGTCGTTGCCGGTAGGTTCGGCGTCGTCCCGGGCCAGCGCTACGAAGCGGGTCAGGTTGCCACGGATGTCCTGGATGTCCCGCGCCAGGATATCCCCGCCGTACAGTTCCTGGGCGCGGAGTGGTCCGATCGCGGCCTTTGTTGGATCGCCGCTGTCGACGACCTCCTTGACCGCGCCGGCGGTTGACAACCAGGCCACCTGTTCGGCGCTGGCGAGAAACCGGTCGAGGAACCTGCGGCACTGGGCGAGACCCTGAGGATGGGAAACGATAGTCGTGATGCGATCGAGCGAGGCGCCGGGAGCAGCGACCAGAACGTGGCGGATGGGGACCACGACCTCAGCGCAAATCATCAATCCTGTCTCGTGAATCAACAGATCGAGGGTGGTGCTGATTGGTCCCTCGATCGAGTTTTCGATCGGCAGCACGGCCACGTCCGCCAATCCGGTCTCGACGGCGGAGACCAGCGCCGGAATGTTGGACACGGCGACCAGTTCGGCATCGGCGCCGCCGAAAAGCAGCGCGGCTTCCTCACTGTTCGTGCCGCGTGGTCCGAGAAACGCAATCGACATTCACCACCCACCGTCTCATCGCATCGACTGAAGTCGAATCGCCATCTCGCATATCCTAACCCACCCTGGACCCGTATACTCCCGGCATGACCGATCCATCACCGCCATCTCTATAGCGTCGTCGACCCAAGGGACCGAAGTTCACCAAACAGCGTCCTCCGTCGGAAACGGTCGACTCCAACCAACGGTTGTTCCTGGCCGTGCCCTTGCCGGACGACGTGGTCGAACTCGTCGATACGGTGACGAAGCGGCTCGAACGCGAAGATTGGCCCGTGCGCTGGACGGCTCCCGGCAATGCCCACGTCACGTTGCACTTTCTCGGAGAGGTCGAACCCGAGCGGGCGCAACTCCTGCGACTTTCGCTCGCGGCGACTGTCGCCCTGCACGAGCGATTTAACCTGCGCACGGCGGACCTCGGTGTGTTCCCGAACATGAAACGGCCGCGGATCATCTGGCTCGGGCTCTACGGACCCGCGCATCGGCTGCACACGCTGCGCGACGACGTTGGCGGGGTGCTGGAAACATTCGCCTTCGAACTCGATGACAAGGAGTTCCACCCGCACATCACGCTCGGGCGAGTGCGGGATGCACGTACTTCGCGAATCCGCGATCTTCCGACGAAGATCAGGGCGCGGCTCGAACAGGCGTCGGCCACGGGCGAGGTCACGCACAGGAACCCGTTGCCGGTTCCGGTGCACGAGGTGTTGCTGGTGCAGAGCCATCTGGAACGAGATGGGCCCCGCTACGAGGTGCTGGAGCGATACCCGCTGAAGGTCGTCGACTCTTAGGGACGGACCAGCAAATGGTGATCCCAGTCACACGGAGACGGACGGCCGGACACACCATCGACCAGATTCGGAGAGGCAAAATGGTGTTTCGGTCGATGGCGGAACACCCCTGCGAAATCCGGCCGTTCCAAAATCATACGGCGGCGAGTTCGGTCGGCGTGGCGAGGGGGACGAAGGGCTGGAACTGGCTGGTTTCGCAGGCGCGTTTGGCCATGAGGCAGAGTTGGGCGCTGAGGATGCCGTTTTCCAGCGTGGCCCGGCTGGGGCCCGTGCCGTAGAGGATGGCGAGGAAGTCGTGGGCGAGGCGTTCGTCGCCACCGTGGTGGCCGCCGCCGGTCGCCTCGACGCGATGGCGTTCGACGCGGCCGTTGTGGTGGTGGTGGACGACGACTTCGTCGGTGTTCCAGTCGAAGCTGACTGTCCCCTTGTAGCCGGTGAATGTGGCGCCGCGTTTGGCGGCGCCACGACGAGCGTAGAACATCTGGGTATAGGTGAGGTGGGCGCCGGATTCGTATTGGAGGATGGCGGTGGCGGCGTCGTGATTGCCGGTGTCGGTGGCGAAGCTGCACTGCCAGCGGCCATCCCAGAAGCCCTCGGCCTCGCTCATGTCGTCGAGGATGCCCTGCATGTAAAAGAGGTTGTACTGGCTTTCCGGGCATTCCTTCTGGATCGGGCATTCGAGGCAGTAAAGACCGGCTGGCATGTGACCGGTGAAGACGGTTTTGGATTCGACGGCGACGATCCGGGTTGGGGTTTTGCCGACGAGGTAGGTGAGGTAGTCGAGGTCGTGGGTGGCTTTCTGGAGCCAGAGTCCTCCGGTGAGGGACTCGTCGCGCATCCAGCCGTGGTAGTAGTTCGAGCCGTAGAAGGGGACGTTGTTGACGGCCTGGATGTTCTCGACGGCGCCGATCGTTCCGCTGTCGATGATCTCCTTGGCGATGACGCAAAGTTCGGAAAGACGGAGCGGGAAGGAGATGACGACCTCGCTGCTGGTGGTCAGGGCCGCGGCGTGGAG
>JACCUV010000130.1 GCA_013698495.1 Chloroflexia bacterium | reverse complement strand
CCTCCGCCTTCCGGGCCATCGCCCCGCAACTCCGGCCCATGGCAGGAGAGGCAATGCTGATCGTAAATGTCGGCGCCGCGCTCGACCATCGCCACATTGCCGGGATCAATCGCCTCGGCGCTTCCCGCATTGGCCAGAACTGAGTCGATTCGCGCCTGGAACAACAGGATCGCGCCCAACACTAGTGCGAGCGCGCCAAGACCGGCTGACTCCTTGCGGGTGGTTGCCGAACCCGAGCGCCAGCCCGCGATCAGTCCCACCAGCCCGACCAGCGCCGATCCGAGCCCCGTCACCCCGCCGAGTGTGTCGAATCGCCAGGGATCGGAAGGCACGTCGACATCGGGCGCCGTCGATCCGATCGCCGCGGTCGTTTCTGCCGATGTCGGAGCCTGACCGATCTCGCGGATGATCGCGGCGAACGCCCAATCCCCCGCGATGCTCACCTCGCCGCCGTGGTGCTCGAACGCGTTGCCGGAAACGCGCGAAAGCTGGATTTCGTTGATCCCGAGGTCCTCGCGGATATCCTGATCCGAACATCCGCAACCGGTCCCACCGTAGTTCTTCACCGTACAGCGAATCATGCCAGCATCACCACAGCGAAGGCCGACAGAGTTTCGCTCATGGCGTCAAACCATTGGGTTCTCCATCATGAACGCCAGGTTTCACCGCCGTCATCTGTACGATAGATAGCGCCCTCATTGCTGACAAAGAGCATCTGCCCTGAATCAGTCGACGATACGGTCACCGCGACGACAGGTACTCCTTGCGGACCGAGAGCTGTCCATGTCACTCCACCGTCCGTACTCTTGGCTATCCCGTTCGGGGTTCCGGCATAGAGGGTCAGAGGGTCACTGCGGGAAACAGCGAGGCTGATCACTTGGCCGCTTGGCAGGGTCGACAGCGTCTGCCACGTCATTCCACGATCGCGACTTGAAAGGAGACTGGGACCTGATGCGCTGTAGAGCACATCCCTTCCGGCAGCAAGCATGCCACTACCCGTTGGCTGATCCGGAAGCGAGCGCCAGGTAGCACCGCCATCCTCAGAGGCAAAGGTTCCGTTGGCAAATGCGTAGAGGCGCTGAGAATTGTCGAGGTCTTGGGTGAAGCCATGGATATCAGCGTCAGGCAGGTCATGCACCTGCGGTCGCCAAGTTTGCCCACCATCGCGACTAACCTGGAAGACGTCGTGGCCGGTGACATAGATCGTTTCCGGATCGTCGAGACTCACCGTCAACTGCATGGCGTCCACGTTGCGCAGCGCTCCATCCTCCCAGGTGACTCCTCCGTCATGACTCTCCTGAATCCCTGTGTGGCTACCGAACAGGATATGATCCGGGTCTTGAGGATCGATGAGAATCGAGTGGAAGTCCGGAGCGTCGAGTGCGGCGATCGGAGTGATGGCTTCGTCGCCCATAAGGTATGTGCTTGCCAACCAGCCCAAAAGGCCAATGAAGACAAGCCCCAAGGGCAAGAGCACGCGCCAAGCGAATCGGCGATCGCTTCGGTGATGGTCGCCCGTAGTCGTTGATCCATTCATTGTCTTGGGTTTATCGGCGAGTGTAAAGCGTCTGCCATCTGTCGTCCCCGAACCTGTTCCGTGGATATCTCTCAACTATATGCGCCCAAAAAGGCAACGATGGAATGATGGGGTGACGTCGCAACGGATGGTGGCATTTTGTCGTTCACGCGGCACGTGAGTCGTAGTTCCAGTACTCGGTCGAGACGAGCCGGAGTTGCTGGCTCTACCGCTGCGAAACCACTCGTCGCTCGTTTTGCTTACGCCTTCCGTATTGCGTCATGCCTCGCGGCCTGTACACCGACAGCACTGTGGCCACGAGCAACATCATAAGGGCGAGCGCCGCGTGGATCATGGGAGATGAACTCCGCGGCCCGCCGAGATCACCGTTGGCGAATGTCGACTCTGCCGCTACGATCGCCATCATGTCAAATGTCTCCATGTAGTTCAGCAAGACGATAGTGGCAACGACGGATATCAGGAGTTTGAACGGGACCCAATAGTGCCGGAACAAACCCCACGGCGTGCCCAGCGCCTGGATAAGCCCGGTGAGCAGCGACGCGAAGGCCAACGGGACAAGGACCATCCAGGCGACCGGTTCCATCACGAGATGGGCGGCACGTACCACCTGAACATCCTGGCTGGTTAGACCGACAACGGAGAGAGCGAGAAAGACAACCACCGCTCCGAGCCAGCCGAGCGTGGAGGCAATATGCGCGGTGAGCACAATCTTGCGGGGGTGGGGCGCCATGGTCATTACGGTTGGTGACGGCCAAGTCCGTGGTCACCACCGCCGGTGAGGGCGATGAATCCAAACATGTACACCC
>JACCUV010000134.1 GCA_013698495.1 Chloroflexia bacterium | reverse complement strand
CTGGCGGCGCCGCCAATTGTGCTGAATACCTTCGCGGGGATGCGAAGTGTGGATGCAGCGGCGATCGAAGCCGCACAAGGTTTGGGCATGAACCCGATCCAGGTGTTCACCCAGGTCCAGTTCCCTTTGGCGCTCCCGGTGATGCTGGCGGGAATACGATCGGCCTCGGTCGAAATCGTCGCCAGCGCCACATTGGCCTCGTTGATCGGGGTCAAGACGCTCGGTCAGTACATCTTCACGGGAATTTCGCTGTTGGACACAACCTATCTCCTGGCGGGGGGATTGCCAATTGTGATGCTTGTGTTGATGATCGAATCCGTGTTTGGCGGGATCGAACGCCTCGTATCCCCCGCCTCTCGCTAACGCCGCCATTCCGGCTGCGGTACCCTTGTCCCGGTCGTATTCGCTTGTTATCGAAAGGTTGCCTTCACATGGTCACTCGACGAACAGTTATTAAAGGCGCGGTCGCGGCTCCAATTGCGGGCGGAGCAGTGTTTTCGGCAGTCCTGCCCACCTCGATTGCTGCCCAGGACTTGACGGTGAATGTCGGTTCCAAGGACTTCACCGAACAATTCATCCTGGGCCACATGTACATCAAGATCCTCGAGGACATGGGCATCGCGGCCGAGGACAACACCAACCTCGGCGGCACCCAAATCGCCCACCAGGCGCTTGAATCCGGCGACATTCACCTCTACCCCGAATACACCGGGACAGGCTTAACGGAGGTGCTGGGGCTGTCCGTCGAGGATGTGCTCGCCGGCGACGGCGCCTCGCCCGAGGCCTCGCCGGTCGCTGACGACGCGGCCACACCGGTCGCCACCGATGCCTCGCAGGCCGTGTTCGATACAGTGAAGGATGCGTATCAGGAACAGTTCGGTCTCGTCTGGCTCGAGCGATCGCCAGCCAACAATACGCAAGCGCTGGCCGTGACGCGGGAGTATTCCGAAGAGAACGGGATCACCACGATCTCGCAACTTGCCGAAGTCGCCGGCGACCTGATCGTTTCCGCTCCGGCCGATTTCCCGGAGCGCGAAGACGGTCTCCTTGGGTTGCAGCGCGTTTACGCCAGCGGGTTCGCGGATATCGAGGTCTTGCCGGTTGCGCCTGGGTTGAAGTATCAGGCGCTGATTGACGGCCAGGCGCAGGTCGTGCTGGCCTTCGGCACCGACGGCCAGATCACGGGCTTCGATCTCGTCGTCCTCGAAGACGACCTCGGCCTGTGGCCGCCCTACAACGTCGCTCCGGTCGTGCGCCAGGAAGTGCTCGACACCTACCCGGATGTGGAAGCCCGCTTCAACGAGGTCACGACATCGTTGACGGACGAGGTGCTCTCCGATCTCAACTGGCGCGTCGATGGCGACGACCGGGAAGATCCAGCGGACGTCGCTGAATCGTACCTGACCGACAACGGTTTTATCGGCGGGTAGGCAACGCGGCGCAACTCTTGCCGCGACGATTGCCTCAAGCAGAAATTCGCGAGACTCGCAACCACGTGTTGCAGGTCTCGCCTGCAGAGTGCGGAGAGCCGCCATGAGCAGCCAACCAGCGGCAAGGCCCCAATCAGGCTCCCCCAGGCAACCGGGAAGCGCGATTCACCTGCAAGGCGTCACGAAGCGCTATGCGGATCAAAATCGCGCGGCCGTGGACGACGTGGCGCTCGATGTCGCCCCTGGCGAGTTCATTGTGCTTCTGGGAACCTCCGGCAGCGGCAAGACTACTCTGCTCAAGATGGTGAATCGCTTGATTGAACCGACTTCCGGTTCGATCGCGATCGATGGGACCGACGTCACGTCGCTCTCGGTGACCGACTTGCGCCGGACAATTGGCTACGTGATCCAGCAAACCGGGCTCTTCCCGCACATGCGGGTCAAGGACAACATCGCCGTCGTCCCCAAATTGCTGAAATGGCCAAAGACTCGCATCCGGAAACGTGTCGATGAACTTCTGGACCTGGTCGATCTGCCTCCCGCCGATTATGCAAACCGCTATCCCGCCCAGCTTTCCGGCGGCGAACAACAGCGTGTCGGGCTGGCCCGCGCACTCGCCGCCGAACCGGCCACAATGCTCATGGACGAACCGTTCGGCGCCCTCGACGCGATTACCCGCGCTCGCCTCCAGGGCGAGATCAAGCGCATCCACAACGTGCTTGAACACACGATTCTGTTTGTAACCCACGATGTCGATGAGGCGGTCTTGCTCGCCGACCGGATTGTGGTGATGGATGAAGGGAAAATCGTCCAGGTCGGGACGCCGCTGGAGATCGTCAGCAATCCCGCCGATGATTTCGTCGCCCGGCTCGTCAGCGCGGACGACGCGGTCCGCCGGATGAGCCTGATCCCGGTCTCGGCGGCAATGGATCCATCCGTCACCGACCACGATGCCGAGGTCATGGTCAGCAGCGAAGCGAACTTGCGCGATGCCCTCAACCTGTTGGTCGCGTCGAATCTCGATCGAGTCGCGGTGCGCACTCCTGACAATGTCGTCGTCGGCGAGTTGACGCTGGTCGCCTTGCGCGCCGCGGCAACTCACGGCGAGACGGAACCCGCCGCGTCGCTGTCGGTTTCCAGGTGACGGCGTGGACCTGAGCTACCTCGACGGAAATTGGGATGAGGTGTGGGAACGCACGCTCGAGCATCTCCAGATTTCGATGTTCGCATTGCTGGTTGCGTTGCCGATCGCGCTCGTTCTGGGCGCCTTGGCGGTCAAGTATCGACGGTTGCAGTTCCCGATCCTGACCGTGCTCGGCGTGGCGTACACGATCCCGAGCCTTGTCGTGCTCGTTTTCCTGATTCCAAGCCAGGGCATTGGCGATCGGCCGATCCTGATTACGCTCGTGATGTACGCCCAATTCTTCCTCGTGCGCAACATCGTGGCTGGATTGCGCGGGGTCGATCCGGCCGCGTTGGAGGCGGCGCGCGGGGTCGGCATGAACGGGTGGCAGGTGTTTCGAATCGTCTGGTTTCCGCTGGCCCTGCCGGTTGTCATCGCCGGGATCAGGGCGGCCCTGGTGACGATCATCGGACTGGCGGTGTTTGGCGGCTTGATCAGCGCCGGTGGACTCGGGCAGATCCTGTTCCAGGGGATCGGGCGCAACTATCCGTCAATGGTGCTTTCCGGCGTTCTCGCCATCGTCGCGCTCTCGTTCGTCACCGATCTCGCGCTTCGGCTGTTGGAAATGGCGACACCTGTGGCCCGCGCCCGCCACGCCTCCCGGTAGGGTCGGCAATCCGTGGATTCGGATTCGATTACGGGCGAACAACCCTGCACCTTGGTTGGCCAGGTGTCCTCTTTGCCGGGGCCCGCCCCTACGATCCTCGCGCTGACGAAACGATCTAACTCGCCGCCGATTTTCGGCCCAGGATCATGTTCTTGAGCAGCACCAGCACGACAGCCACAATCGTGGCGACGACGATGCTGATGATCAATCCACTGTCGTCGCCGATGGATTCGTTGGTGATCCATCCGCCGATCAGGGCGCCAGCGAGACCAAGAATGAGGTCGCCCCAAATGCTCCGGTCCGTTCTCGTGATCACGCCCGCCAGCCAGCCCGCTGCTATTCCGACGACGATCCAACCGATAAGTGCGCCCATGTTGACTCCTTTTGCGGCATCGGACTGGACGCCACTGCTGCCCGAGTGCCGGGTTCAGGAGTGAATACTACTGCGCCGACCACGTCTCATTCAGGGTCGGATGTCTTCCCCAGGCGTCCGAGTCGTTGCTTGCGCAGGCTCTCAAGGGCTAGTTCATGGTCGGGTCGATCCCCTGACGGAGCGTCGACAGGCGCTTCTGGCGTTTCTTCAAGAGACTCAGACGCGGCTCCCTCATCTGCTGGAGCAATTTCCGACGATTCGACCGCTGTGACGTCGCTGGCCGGGGCCTCGCTGAGCGAATCGTCGTCTGACGCTTGCTCGTCTGCGCTCGAATCGCGGGCCCCGGCGTCGACGTTCGATTCACCAGCCGATCCATCGCCGCCAGTTCCGGCGAGCTCAGCCCTGACCGACGTGACCAGTGGATCGTCTTCGCCAAGTTTCTTGCTGTCTGCTTCCTGAATTTCACCGTGGAGTTCCGCAATTACGGCATCGGTCGGCGCCAGCTCCGCGGCGTTGGCGCCCACCACAACTGACGATGGTTGAGCCGGCTGCCCGGAATCAGGCTCTCCCTTGGCATCGCGCCGCAAGAATCCGGCAAATCTGCCCAGTCCACTGCGCGCCGCCGCCGCCTCGGCAAAAGTCGGGGCCCCCGCTGGCGTTGGGACCGGTTCGTCTCTCGCGGCAACCGACCCGACCACCGGATCCGCCACTACCGGATCCTGGGCTGGCGTTGTCTTGTCAACCGGCCGGCGCACGCCAACCGACCCAAATTGGCGCAGGTACAACCCGGTCCAGGTCAGCATCAGGAGGGCGGTGGTCGAGAACGCCGCGATCGTGGCGATAGTGGCGGTGCGGTCGCCGGGCGCGACGAATAGGACGACGATCGTGACCAGCATCACGAGCACGCCGCACAGCACCATCGCCATCCCGCAGGTGGCGCAAAACCTGGTCCACGCCATGCGCACGACCAACTGGCTCGCACTGAGGATGACGTCCTCCGCCGGCTTTCGGTCCCGAAGCCGGGGGCCCCAATCGCGCAGCAGCCACCCGATCAGCACCAGCGATGCACTCGTGCCAATCCCGAAGATGATGTAATCCAACGCGCGTACCTACCCTTGAGGGGTTCCCCTGTACGGTTGCCCGCGTGTGGCTCCCGCAACGTTGGCCTCGTCGTCAGAGACAACATTTCGCGGGTCCAACAGTTTCATCGTGCGCTCGTTTTCACCAGACGAAGTCTACTCGTTCGACGCCGAACGGGCACGGTCAAGTGTCATTCTGCGGGAAACTTTTCACCACTGCGGATGTCACAGTCGTTGACGTGTCACAGGTGGTCACCAGGAGACTGCAAGATTCCTCGTTCCTTCGACGACACCTTGGACCGGACTGACAGCGTATTCTCCGACGCCCGATGCGCATCGACCTCTCCGCGCCGCGCCAGGTCTCCTCAACTCGATTGCTTGCCAAGATTCTCGTCGAGGTATTCGATGAGTGCCGCATATCCCACCCGACCACGGAAAAAATCTTCGACCCGATACCACTCGTTGGGCGCGTGGGCGCCGCTGCCGGGCATCGCCCAGGCGTAGTTCACGGTGTCGATTCCGAGTTCGTCCTGGAAGATGCCGGTGGCGGGAATGGTCCCTCCCGACCTGGCGAGCACCGGAGCCTTGCCGAAGAGCTCCGTCAGCACGACTTCGGCGGCCTTGTGGACCGGATTGTCCCGATCGATCGCAAACGGCGTCGCCGAACCCGGCAACGCCACGACCTCGGCGGTGGAGCCAGGCGGCCGATGCTTGTCGACGTGGACGCGGACGCGGTCGACCACATCTTCGGGTGTCTGATTCGGAACCAGGCGGCAGGTGATTTTGAGATGCGCTTCACTGGGCGTGACAGTCTTGATCCCTTCGCCCTGAAATCCGCCCCAAATGCCGTTCATATCCAGCGTGGGTCGACCCCATTCTCGTTCACGGGCAGTCCACCCTGGTTCGCCCCAGAGCGAATCGATCCCCAATTTTGCCTTGAGGGCTTCATCGTCTTCGGCGACGAGGGCGATCTCGGACCGCTCGTCGTTTGTGAGGTCCACGATGTTGTCGTAGAACCCCTCGATCGCAATCCGCCCGTCCTTGTCGTGGAATGTCGCCGCCAGTTGAACCAGCGATTGCACTGCATTCGGGACCTTGGCCCCGAACATTCCGGAGTGCAGATCGGTATTCGCCGTTCTCAGATTAATTTGGCATCCGCCAAGTCCCTTGAGTGAGATGGACAGCGCAGGCGTATCGAAATCGAACTGTCCGCCATCGGCCGAGAGCACCGCATTCGCAGCCAGTCGTTCCTTGTTGTTGCGCACAACATCACGAAGGTTGGGGCTGCCAATCTCTTCCTCGCCCTCGAAAATAAACTTGACGTTGATCGGCGGCTGACCGCCATTGGCTTCGGCGATCGCTTCAACCCCCTGTATCGCGGTCAGGAGATTCCCCTTCATGTCCGACGCTCCCCGCGCATATATCTTGCCATCGCGGATGGTGGGCTCGAAGGCCGGCGTCTCCCACAACTCGACTGGCGCCTCAGGCTGCACGTCGTAGTGCCCGTAAATCAGCACGGTCGGCTTGTCGTCCCCGGCTGGCCACTCACCGATCACGACCGGATGCAATGGCGTCGGCACGATATCGACTTTTGGCACACCCGCGGTCAGCAAGCGTTGCCGCACGACCTCGGCTGTCTTCGCGACATCGGCGGCGCGATCGGGGTCAGTGCTCACGCTGGGAATGCGGAGCAGGTCGATGAGTTCCGTCAAATGTTGCTGCGCGCGCTCGGCGAGCATCGTTTTCCACACAGTTGTAGCCATGAACACACTGTTCCTTTCGAAGTACGCGATGTGGGCTCTCGAAACAGGAAGAGTGCGACAGGATGTCGAGATTGTCCATAAAACTGCATCAAATGGCGCCGAAGGTGCGACAGTGAGGCGCCTCGAAACGGCTCCGGCGGTAGGCGACCTACCCTTCCACTTCGAACACAATCGACGCCGCGAACAAACCAGGAGGGTCGCCCTGCGCAACGCGCAGCCGGTTCTTCGTTTCCTGGACCCGTCGCTATCGTGCGCCTCCGCGAGCGGCGACGCATCCGTAAAACGACTGAATTGGCGCGACGAGAATCGGATGTGATTCTGGAATTGCGCGCAAGTCACGACGCGGACAGTTGAAGATTGGTGCGCCAACGTTGGTCCGGCTCCGAAGTGGAGTTGACATTCCAAACTCAAATGAATATAGTGTACGTACAGTTCCGAGGGTCGGGAGCGATCTCGATTTCCTCCACCCATCGACGTCAGGACCAGAGGCACTCTTGCGGGGAAGCTTCCGGACACCAGCGACGATGCGGGATCGACC